>JBDNHS010000032.1:0-8824 GCA_041688685.1 Kapaibacterium sp. (SeqCode) | reverse complement strand
TTGATACGTTTTTTAATTTCTTCTTTATCACCAGCACCATCAACAACAGTAGTGTTATCTTTGTCGATTACAACTCTTTTTGCAGTACCTAAATATGCTAAAGTAGCTTGGTCTAATTTATAACCTTTTTCTTCACTGATAACTGTACCACCAGTTAATACTGCAATATCTTCCAACATTGCTTTTCTTCTATCACCAAATCCAGGAGCTTTAACTGCGATAATTCTTAAAGTACCACGTAATTTGTTAACTACTAATGTAGCTAATGCTTCACCTTCGATATCTTCCGCAATAATTAATAATCCACGTCCTGCTTGAGAAGTTTTTTCTAAAATTGGTAAAACTTCTTTGATTGCAGATATTTTTTTATCATATATCAAAATATATGGGTCTTCCAAAATTGCTTCCATAGTGTCTGCATCAGTAATGAAATATGGAGATAAATAACCTCTATCAAATTGCATACCTTCAACAGTTTCCAAAGAAGTTTCAGTTCCTTTAGCTTCTTCTACAGTGATAACACCATCTTTTCCGACTTTGTCCATTGCTTCAGCAATCAAATTACCAATAGTATAGTCATTATTAGCAGAAATAGCACCAACTTGTGCAATTTCTTTTGTTCCTTCAACTTCACGTGAAATTGATTTTAAACCTGCTGTAATTGCAATTACTGCCAAATCTATTCCGCGTTTCAAATCCATTGGATTTGCACCAGCAGTAACGTTTTTCAAACCTTCTCTGTAAATAGCTTGAGCCAATACAGTTGCAGTTGTTGTACCATCACCAGCAACATCAGATGTTTTTGAAGAAACTTCTCTTACCATCGAAGCACCTAAGTTTTCGATTGGATCTTCTAATTCAATTTCTTTTGCAACAGTAACACCATCTTTAGTTACAGTTGGTGAACCAAATTTTTTGTCAATAATTACATTACGTCCTTTTGGACCTAAAGTAACTTTTACAGCATTAGCTAATTGGTCAACACCTCTTTTTAGTGCTGAACGGGCATCTACATCATAATTTATAACTTTAGACATTTTGTATTCCTTTTAAAATTTTTATTTTTTTTTAATTAATTAAGTTAATAACACTTTTTATGAATTGTAAAATAATTTCGAATTATTATACAACTACAGCATAAATATCAGATTCTCTCATAATTAAAAAATCTTTTCCTTCAATTTTAATCTCAGTTCCACCATATTTACCGTATAATACTTTATCACCTACTTTTAATTTAGTAGGTATAAGATTACCATTGTCTCCGAACTTACCTTCACCCACAGCTATAATTACGCCTTCTTGTGGTTTTTCTTTTGCAGTATCAGGGATAATAATACCACCTAATGTTGTTTCTTCAGCTTGAGCCGGTTCTACAATTACTCTGTCGTGTAATGGTTTTAAAGCCATAAATTCACCTCATTTATGAAAATATTATTAAAAAAATTAAATAATGTAATTATTTGTAATTTTATTTGTTATTGTAGTAGATACTAATGTTAATTTAATATAAATACTTTTTATTAGCACTCTACTCTATTGAGTGCTAAAACGAGATAAAAATCAAATTGTTGTAATAATTATTATTTTTTTTCAATATTTTTGAAATATTAAGAAAATATGAATATATTGCAGATTGATTGTTAATTAATTTATTTAATTATTAATTTTCCTAAACAAATAATAATGCAAAATTAACAATTCTACTTTTTAAAATTTATACTGTATTTATATTGTACTTATAAATTACATCTAAATTTAATTTTTAAATAAAATAAATCAGAAATTCAAATAATATTCAGGAGATTTTTATGACTCTTTCTACTATTTTTTCTCAAAATAATAAATTCAATTCTATTATTAATAAAAAACGTTTTTTTACAAAAAACAGTATTTTATTTTTATTTTTAATTTATTTAACAATAAATGCGACAAATTTAAAATCACAAACACCGCCAAATTTATTGACACCAATAGATAATGAAACTTGCCTATCTGCAACTCCTGAATTAAAATGGGATTTAGTTATAAATGCCGTAACTTATGCTTACCAAGTTTCAACGGACCAAAACTTTAATACAATTATAACTGGAAATCTTAATTTTAATAGAAGAAATATTATATTAGCTGAACCATTAAACCCAGAAACTGTTTATTTTTGGAGAGCAGGAAGTATATTTTCAGGTAACAGTGAAATCAAATGGGCAACAGCAAGAAAATTTACTACTGCAAAGTCGCCACCAAATTTATTGACTCCTGCAAATAATATAACATGTGCAAGTAACACTCAAAATTTTACTTGGAGTGCTGTCGTTGGAGCTGATAGTTATCAAATACAAATCTCTGAAACAGCTAATTTTACAAGTGTAGTTAAAGATTCTTCAGATATAAAAGTAGCAAGAGCAACATTTGTTATCAATAAAGGATTTACAACTTTTTATTATAGAGTAAGAGCACTGACTGGTTCTTGTTTTTCAGATTTTTCTTCAACATTTTTTTATCAGACTAAATTGTCTCCACCTACTTTTACATTTCCTGTTTCAGGTCAAACTGGGATAGACTTAAATTCAAATTTTACTTGGAGCAGTGCAACTGGTGCTGCTACTTACGAAATTGAAATATCAAAATCTCCAACTTTTGATATTATTGTTGTATCTGCAAATAATTATATTCCAACTTCACTTATAGTTACACTTACTGATAATAATGTATTGTACTATTTGAGAATAAGATCAAAAACTCCTGAATGTACATCTGATTGGTCTTCAAGTACTCAATTCAGAACGAAATATAGACCTGTAACTTTAAATTCTCCAGTAAATAACTTAGAATGTATTCCTTTATTAAATAATTTAAAATGGACTGCAATTAGTGGAGTAACATCTTATACTCTTGAAGTTGCACTAAGTAATAATTTCAATTCACCATTGATTAGCTTGCCTGTATTTAGAATAGATACTACTATTAAGGTTGATAATTCAAATACTAATCACTTTTGGAGAATAAAAGCCAATGATGCTATCAATGATGGTGAATGGTCTGAAATTAGAGTTTTCAAAACAACCATTAGTGCACCGTTGCCTTTATTTCCCTTAGATAAAGCAGAAAATGTATTTTTGTCAACTGAAATAAGATGGAGATATTTAAGTGCTATTAATGCTCCTTATAGGTTACAATTAGCTTATGATAGTACTTTTGATAACATTGTTATTGATGATGCCAACGCACCAGTGGATACTTATACAAAACTAAGTATCAATTTTTTGCCTAAATATAATACTGTTTATTATTGGAGAGTATATGCACAACTTACTCCTTGTGTAAGTGGCTGGTCAAAAGTATTTTCATTCAAATCAGTGGTTGGGTTCCCGGAATTAGTTTCTCCTAATAATGGCTCTCCAAATCAAACTTTATCAAATACATTTGTATGGAAGGATGTTCAAACAGCAGATTCTTATAATATTGAATTTAGTAAAAATATTAATTTTAGTAATAGAGAATCAATGTCAAAAACTCAAATAAAAGCTACTCAAGTAAATATATTAGGATTTGAAGAAAATACACAATATAATTGGAGAGTTAGAAGTCATAACAAATGGGGTCAAAGTCCTTTGTCACCAATTTATACTTTCGTAACAGGAATCGCTCAAGCGGGTGTACCATTGTTAACATTTCCAACAAATAACAGTATAAAAATAGATTTAAATTTGAACTTAGAATGGTAAAAAATTGCAGCGGCTACTTCTTACAGAGTTCAAATTTCTGAAAAATCAAGTTTTAGTGATATCAAAATTGATAATATTGTTCCAGATAATGAATATCCAATTGTTGATTTGGACAACTTTAAAGAATATTATTGGAGAATATCTGCAATCAATTCTACTACAGAATCTCCCTTTAGCAATAAATTTTCATTTAGAACTTTAGCTAAAAAGATTACTAAACAAACTAATCTAAATACTCCCAATAACAATGCAATTGATTTGGATTCGGCTACTGTTTCTTTTAAATGGGAAATAATACCAGAAGCGGATTTATCAATGGGTGGAAGATATAAATTAATTATTTCTGATATTGAAGATATGTCAAATATAATCTTTGAAAACGAAAATATATATAGTGCGAATTTTAATTTGTACAATCAATTAAAAGCAAATACAAAATATTATTGGAGAATTACTGCAATCAATGAAGCGGGCGAAGGTCCTGCATCTGAGATTTTCAACTTTATGACTAAGCAAAATATTACTTCTATATTTGAAAGTAATGATTTTCCTTTTTCTATTGTTCCAAATCCAGCAAAAGATTTAATAAATTTAATTACAAACTTAAATAGTAATAATAATAACAACTCAATTAAAATCAATGATATTACGACAATTGAAATTTTGAGTTTGGAAGGTAAAACTTTAGGTATATTTGACAATATAAATTTGTCAAATATTAATGTTAGTACATTCTCAAAAGGTGTTTATTTATTGAAATTAAATACGTTAAATAATACATTTATAACTAAGTTTATCAAAGAATAAGATAATAACAGTCATTAAAGAGATATATCGCTTTTTATTAATTTAAAATAGATATATCTCTTTTTTATTTTTAATTACAAAGAATAACCAACTCAATAAATATTAAATAATTTCAAAGGAAATAAATGTTAAGAAATATCAATAAATTATATACTTATACTTTTTTTATGATAGTTTTAGTGAATTTGTGTTCACATTTTGATTTAAATGCTTGTACAAATTTTATAATCACTAAAGGTGCAAGTAAAGATGGTTCTACAATGATTACTTATTCTGCTGATGCAGGTGGCTTTATGGAACCATTGAAGTTTTTTCCGGCAATGGAACATAAACCGGGTACTATGTTAGATATTTATGATTGGGATTCTGGGAAGTATTTAGGCAAAATTCCGCAAGCAAAAAATACATATAAAGTAGTTGGTAATATCAATGAATTTCAATTATCTATTGCCGAAACTACTTTCGGTGGAATTGATAGTTTGAGAGATACAACTGGTTTAGTTGATTACGGTAGTTTGATGTATATTGTATTGCAAAGGGCAAAAAATGCACAAGAAGCAATTACTTTGATTGACACTCTATTAAATAAATATGGATATTATAGCAGTGGCGAATCATTTAGTATTGCTGACCCTAATGAAGCTTGGATTATGGAAGTAATCGGCAAAGGTGCTGGCTCAAAAGGTGCAGTTTGGGCTGCATATAGAATACCTGACGGATATGTTGCTGCTCACGCAAATCAATCAAGAATTAGAAATCTAATCAAAAACGATATTAATAATTGTAGATACTCCAAAGATTTAATTGATTTTGCTAAGAAAAAAAATATTTATAAAGAATATAAAAATGAATTTAGTTTTGCTGATACTTTCAATCCACTTGACCCAGGTAGTGTTTTATATTGTGAAGGTAGAGTTTGGAGATTTTATACTTTGGCAGCACCTTCTCAAAATTTATCTGATGAGTATTTCAGAGCATTTGAAAATGCAGAACCCTATCCGTTATTTATCAAACCAGACAATAAAATTGGTGTAAAAGAATTACAAACTTGGATGAGAGATCACTTCGAAGACACTCCATACGATATGACCAAAGGATTGGGAGCGGGACCTTATGGATGTCCTTATAGATGGAAAGGATTGGAGTGGAAAATAGATGGAGATTCTGTAAATACTTATGGTTGGGAACGACCAATTTCAACTCAACAAACTGCTTTTTCATTTATTATGCAACTGCGATCATTTATGCCAAATCATATTGGGGGCTTGATGTGGTACGGTGTTGATGATGCTGCTTCTACTTGTTATATCCCTCTTTATTGTTCAATGACAGAAGTGCCAAAAGCATTTGAAGGTGGGTCTATTGCTGAGTATAATCCAAATAGTGGATTTTGGATTTTTAATTTAGTAGCAAACAGAGCTTATTCCAATTATAAAAATGTAATTATAGACATTAAAAAAGTGCAGTCAAGGTTTGAAGACAGTTTTTTGGCGTATCAAAATGTAGTTGAAAATTCTGCACTTGAATTAAATAAACAAAATTCTGATTTAGCAGTGGATTTTCTGAATGACTACTCAATTAATAATACAATGAAAGTGATGGACACTTGGACTGACTTATGGAAGCACTTAACTGTTAAATATAATGATGGCTACATTAATGACGTTAAAAAAAATAATGGTAGAAGTCCGAAAGGGTCGGGATATAATAATGAATTTCTGAAAAAAGTTTTGGAAGAAAGACCTGGTTATTATGATGTTAGATGGAAAAAGAAAAACAAAGAAATTAATTAATTTTGGTAATCATAATTTTTTATCTTTTAGATAAATTGCTTTCTTAAACAAAATCAACTTTAAACTATCCAACCGTAGGGTTAACCCTACGGTTGATGAAATAATTACAATAATCTCGAGGTAATTCAGTCTTTTACTGTGTAGATACTGCATATTATATTTGATATTTGTTGGAAGAATTAAGAGAAAACCTTACACTTAATACAGCAATTTTTCGATCGGGCAGGAAACTTAAAATTAGGAAGACGACCCGCCGGTCGTCTCTACATTTGAAAAAAGCGTAAAAAGAGGGTAATTGAGTGCAGTTTTGGGGGAATTTTTGTAATTTACTGATATATAGTGGATTACACAAGTATAATTTACTTTAAAATATAGTTAAATTTAGGATTTTTATATAAATTAATTTTTTTTCTATATTTTTGTTATTATTTTTAATTAAAAATTTAATAATAATGTAATAATAAAGGATGCAAAATGTCAAATACTGAAGTAACAAAATGTATGAATTTTATTAATGGTGAATTAAAAGAAAGTAACTCAAAAAGAACTTTTGATAATATAAATCCAGCAAAAAATACCGATTTAGTTGGAGTTTTCCCATTATCAGATAGTAGTGATGTAGATGAAGCTGTGATTTCTGCAAGAACTGCATTCAAAAAATGGAAGAATATGCCAGCACCCAAAAGAGGTGATATTCTTAGAAAAGTAGGAGATTTATTTGCTGCAAACAAAACTGAAATAGCTAAAGTAATGACAAGAGAAATGGGCAAACCCACTTTTGAAACAGAAGGAGATGTCCAAGAAGCAATAGATACCTGTTATTACGCCGCGACAGAAACGAGAAGATTGTTTGGACATACAGCACCAAGTGAAATGACTGATAAAATGAATTTGAGTTTTAGAGTGCCAATCGGTGTTTGCGGTATAATCACTGCTTGGAATTTTCCGATTGCAGTACCCTCTTGGAAAATCATACCAGCTTTGGCAGCAGGAAATACAATTGTATTCAAGCCAAGTGAAGATGCTCCACAAAGTGGAAATATTTTTGCTGAATTATTAAGACAAGCAGGATTGCCAAGTGGAGTGTTTAATTTAGTACACGGCGATAAAGAATGTGGCGAAGCAATAGTAAATCATAAAGATGTAAACTTAATCGGATTTACTGGTTCTACTAATGTTGGTAAGCATATTGCAAGTATTTGTGGCAAAACAAATAAAAGAGTTTCTTTGGAAATGGGTGGCAAAAATCCTCAAATTGTAATGCAAGATGCAAATTTAGATTTAGCTTTAGATGGTGCTTTGTGGGGTGCATTCGGTACTACTGGGCAAAGATGTACGGCAACTTCAAGACTAATTATCCATAGTGATGTTTATGATAAATTTTTAGAGATGATAATAGAAAGAGCTAATAATATTATTATCGGAGAAGGTTTGGACTCTACTACAGAAATGGGTCCAGTTATAAATGAAGATGCTTACAAAAGAGTTTTAGATTATATTGAAATTGGAAAAAAAGAAGGTGCAAAATTAGTTTGTGGTGGAATGTCTGTAAAAAATGACAGTAATTTAAATGGCTATTTTATTCAACCTACTATTTTTGCTGATGTAACTACTGATATGCGCTTATTTAATGAAGAGATTTTTGGTCCTGTTTTATCAATAACTAAAATTAATTCATTCGAAGAAGCAATTGATGTAGCAAATAAATGTGAATACGGCTTATCTTCATCTATATTTACCAAAGATGTTAATTCGGCAATGAGAGCAATTAGAGACTTAGAGTCAGGGATTACATATATTAACGCCCCAACTATTGGTGCTGAGGCTCACATGCCATTTGGTGGAGTTAAAGGCACTGGGAATGGACACAGAGAAGGTGGGTGGACGGCTTTTGATATTTTCACAGAATGGAAAACTGTTTATATCGACTATAGCAATACTTTGCAAAGAGCTCAAATAGATAATTATTAATTGAAAATTTGTAATTGATGATATTAATTTTAAATGTTAAGTTAAACCAAAGACTCAAATATTAATTTGGGTCTTTGAATTTAAAAAGAATTATTGATTTTCTTCCAAAAATTCTTTTAAAATAACAGAAGCAGCGAACATATCGACATTTTGTTTTTGCTTTCTATCTTTTTTTTTCATTCCAGATTCAATCATATTATTTAAAGCTTTTTGTGATGTAAAATTTTCATCTTGTTTAATTATATCAATATCTGGATTTTTTTTTGCTAAACTCTTTATAAACTTGTCTATATCCTCTAATATCTTTGTATTTTTTGATTCATAAGGATATCCAATTACCACTAATTTCACTTCATTTTCACTAATAAGTTTATGTATTTTCTCCCAATATTTTTGGTCTTCAGCAAGTAAATAGTCTTTTGGATAAGATATTATATGCAAAGGGTCTGAGAGTGCGAAACCTACTCTTTTTTTGCCATAATCGATACACATAATTCGTGATAATTTGTAATCAGATAAATTTATTTT
>JBDNHS010000242.1:0-2329 GCA_041688685.1 Kapaibacterium sp. (SeqCode) | reverse complement strand
ACAACTACTCTTTTAATTTTATACTTTTTATGAAGTGGATACAAAACCATTACCATTTGTATGGTAGAACAATTCGGATTTGCAATAATTTTGTCCTCTTTTGTTAATATACTGGCATTGATTTCTGGAACAACCAATTTTTGGCTCATTCGCCAAGCACTTGAATTATCAATAACCGTGCATCCTATTTCTGCAAATTTTGGTGCCCACTCTAGCGAAGTGTTGCCACCCGCAGAAAACAAGGCAATCTCAGGCTTTTTAAGAATACATTCACTCATTCCTATTACAGAATACTTAACTCCTTTATATTCTATGCTAGTCCCTACGGACTTTTCGGAAGCGACAAAATATAATTCGCTCACTGGGAAATTTCTCTCCTCTAAAACTTTCAACATCATCGTACCTACTAATCCCGTGGCACCAACAACTGCAATTTTCGTCATCTAAATAAATTTTAGGCGAAATTAAGACTTGTTATTTAACTTTACAGTAATTTCGTTGTATGAGAATCATTTTTTTAATATTTACAGTATTGCCAACTTTTTGTTTTGGACAACTAAGTGACGACTTCAGTGACTTTGAATTTCTTTCAACACCAACTTGGACAGGAGATATCGATAGTTTTAGTGCTTCAACAGGCGTACTTTCTAGTGCAGGACCTAATGCATCTTCAGTTATCTATTTATCTACCCCTAATACTATGGTGGATAATACTGAATGGCATTTTAAATTAATCTTAGATTTTAATCCTAGCTCAACAAATTTTGTAAAGATTTTTTTGATTTCAAATTCTTCAAATTTAGAATCATCTCTAAACGGCTATTATATTAAATTTGGTGAAACAGGCAACGACACCATTACTCTTTATAGTCAAAGTGGACTATCTTCTACATTGCTTTTTAAGGGAACTCGTCTGATAATGCCTGCTTCATCTACAAGTAATTCGGTTGGTATAAAAGTGATAAGAGATGCAGTTGGAAACTGGGATGTATTTACCGATAATACTGGAGGCACAGCATATTTGAATGAAGGTAGTTTTTTTGATAATAGTTACACAGCTACTTCCGACTTTGGCGTTGTGTGTGATTATGGAACAGCAAGTCGTGCCACCTTATATCATTTTGATAATTTTTATGTTGGCAACATTATTTTAGATGTAGATCCACCGATTGTAAACAAGGTGGTACTCGCAAATTTAAATACTGTAAGTGTTTCTTTTTCTGAGTTTATAGATACAATTGCCGCTTTAAGCACCTCACATTATTCGCTAACACCAGGCTCTGTTGCAAATCCAAGCAGTGTTTCGATCGACTCTTTAGACAAAAAAAAATTACACCTCTTCTTTAGTGGAGGATTAGTGGCAGGTCTTAACTATACCTTAAACACTAGTGGAATCAATGACTTGGCAGGTAATACCATGATCACTGACATGCATACTTTTTATATCCCCAACAAAAACGATATTATCATTAATGAAATTTTTGCTGATCCCGACTCAACGGTTAGTGCAATGCCCAATGCAGAATTTTTAGAATTATATAATCGTTCAGCATATGCCATAACACTCAATAATTGGCGACTTTATGATGCATCTACCATTGGTGATGTTGGCGCACTCATCAAAAATTATGTGATAGCCCCTAATGCTTATGTTATAATTTGCGATTGGGACGATACATTAAGGTTTCAACCTTTTGGTAATACCTATGGAATAGACCGTTTTCCGTCTTTAAATAATAGCGATGATGAATTGTTACTTCAAGATAATTTTGGAAGAGACATTAACTATGTAAATTACAATGATCGCTGGTATAAGGATGACAACAAGAAAACTGGTGGATATTCTTTAGAAAGAATTGATCCAGCAAAATATTGTATTGCTGAAGAAAACTGGAAAGCATCAGAAGACACAAAAGGAGGAACGCCTGCTGTACTTAATTCTGTAAATGGCAATATTGCAGACACTACACTACCTATGTTGTTTAGAGCAAGCTTCGTTGATTCTTCTACTATTGAACTATTATTTTCAGAAGCTTTGGATGAAAATAATGCATTAAATCCTTTAAATTATTCGATAGATAATGGGCTATCCATTTTTAATATTCAACTTACTTCATTTATTGGAGATAGGGTTAAAATCCTTTTCAGTACTCAACTTTCATCAAGTATAGTTTATACCATTGTTGTTAGTAATATCGCTGATTGCAGTAGCAATCTGATTGGAATTATGAACTCTGCTTCATTTGGTATTCCTCAAAAAATTGAGAAGGATGACATCGTAATAAATGAAATTCTGTTCAATCCTGTTTCGGGTGGTTATGATTTTGTT
>JBDNHS010000241.1:0-3415 GCA_041688685.1 Kapaibacterium sp. (SeqCode) | reverse complement strand
TTATTATGTAAAATTTATAAAAATAATTTTTAGCTTAAAAATCTGGAATAAATACATCAGTATCAATTTCTTGTTTGCTTTGACTAGGAACAATATCATCATAAGTCTTTTTATAAAGTTGTCCAATATCAATTGTGTATTCTGAATTTTCTAATAGGTCTCTATCTAATACTAAATTACATAATCCAGTTCCGCCCTTAATACATAGACCAGCCATAATTCTTGATGAGACAGATTTCATATGATCTACTTCATTAAATACTGCTGCGGTAATTAATTGTTCTACTGTTTTTTCAAATGATGCTCTAGCTAATGGGTCAGTGTCTAATTTATTTAATCCATGTCTATCGATTGATGTTAAACTTCCAACATTTGTCATTAAATCGCCGAATATTGACACATGTTGGTGATTTACCGCTGAACCATTGGCGGCAAATACAGAAGTTATTTCCCGAATAATTAGATTTCTGGCGGCTTCAATGCCAAACATTTCAAAAGTTGTAATTATATCATTGCAATATGTTCTAGTCAAATCAACACCAATAATATCTCTAATTGCCGTCATATTAATTCCTTTGGTATAAATTATATATTCATTTTTGTTCTTATCAAATGTACCATCAGTATTGTCAAATGATATCATACGTTCTTCAGTAGAATTACCACCTGCAATATCTACAATATTTGGCATACCTTTTAATTTAAATTCATCCACAAACATATCCATAAAATCTATCAATGTTGATGAATTAAAGTTTGTCATATCAAATCTAATATGCATTGTGGGAATTACGTCATTATCTGTATTAGTTAATACAGCTAATTGCGTAATCTTTTCTAGTATTTGGCGTTTCTCTCTCTTCAAGCTCTTAATATCTTGAAATCTCCTTTCCCATTCAACGCAGAATCTACTTTTGATGTCCAATAACGATACTTCTTTATTCATCATTTTTTCTTTATTAAATTCTATTCTCATCAACCATGGTAAACCATCTACTTTATTTAAACAACACGATTTGGATTGTTGGAACGCATAGAAAATATTAAATACGTTGTCTTTTTCCATAAATCCATCCTTGCTATAAGGCTTTGGATCATAATATATTTCTATATTTGTCCTTAAATCTTGAATTGTGGTAAATTTAATATATGATGCAATTTTATTTGCATAATCTTTCTTTTCACGATGTTCTTTATCCAAATAAACCATCATAAACGGTGCTTTCATATTCTTTGATAACGAAAATACTTCCTGCATACGCGGTACTCCTAAATTTGCACCACCAAGACCACCTATTCCCGTGTTGTGAAACGAATTTAACACCATCTGTGTCACTGGTTCTCCTAAACTTTGAGCTCCCAAAATACCAACCATCTCACCTGGTTCCACAACCGAACGATTAAAACTACTTATAATTTGTTCAGAAATACTATCTAATTGTTTTTTACTTAATTTGTACACATTAATACACTTTTTAGGAGCTAATGCTTCGTACAATGCATATTTAAATGTAGTTTTAGATAGTTTGTCATCAATTGATTTTGGCGACAACTCGTTTTTCATTTCGTCCTCTGTCATACTATACAATCTACATTTATTTGGCAATAATATATTTTCGATTGTTTTAATAATATATTCAGGTTCATTTAATACGGAATCTTTATTACCTGAATTTTTAGTATTATCTATTATACGATTAATATTAACCGGTAACATATAGTTTGTATTTAACGCTAAATAATTTAAAGTTGCTTTTATTTGCGTTTGTCTTAAATGATCTCTCATTGATAGTATTTCTTTGTAAAAAGCATCATTCTCTTTTTCAGAATAATTCTTTAAATTTTTAAGTTCCTCTTTGGTAAATTTAAATTTATCGCCAATTTCTGCATTGTTCATTTCCATTATCTTGAATTTAAAATCATATTGTTTTACTGTATCAATACCTGAATCCCCATAAATGAATTGTTGAATACGTTCAACTGCATTTCTAACTGTTCCATCGTATTTTACCATGAAATCTTCAGCAGCCTTAATGAACTTACGTTGTAGATATCCAGACGAAGCCGTTTTTAACGCTTGATCAATCAGCCCTTCACGACCTGTAACGTGGTGAAAAATAAACTCACTTAAATTTAAACCATTTAAAAATGAACCTTCAATAAATCCTCTAGCTTCAGCACTATCGTCATTCTTGAAAAAATAAGGGAGAGTACGCTCATTGTAATTCTTAGGCATACGATTTCCTTGAAAATCTTGATTTCCTACACAACCTCCCATTTGACCAATATTTAATATAGAACCTTTAGAACCACATTCGTTCATAATCCTCATATTGTTATCAGGTTTCAAGTTATTGAAAATTAATTTACCAATATCATCACGAATAATATCTAATTTTTGTTTAATTGTCACTTCGAATAATTCTTCATCCATCATATCTGAATTATTTTCAACTTCTGTTATATCGTGCATAACCTCTAATTTTTTAGTTTTGAAAACTTGGTACATTTTTTTGAATAATTCATAATCCACATCTAAATCACCAATACCTACCGTCATACCATGATATAAGTTAAAGTTATTTACCAATCTAGTAATGTTATCAAGAAATGTAACTGTTTCATCCACTCCATATTCATCTAATACTAATTGAATCAAGTTATTCTTCTTTTTAATACCAATTGCTACATCAACAATACGACCATCTACTATCTCGCCATTTTTAACAGAAATAACTGCTTTTATTCCATCCCCTTTATACATATTGATTTTTTTGGGAATTATTGTAGAATATACATCCTTTCCTAAAAGCAATTTTTCCTTGGGAATAACACTATAATTATTCAACTTTGTTGCTGATAACATATTCATTGCTGTTCTCCAATCTAAATATACATCATCACCAGTCATATTGAATGAACCAACTAAGGCATCTTCCTTTATACTAATAATTGGAGCCGATGATTGTGGAGTTATAATTTGATATTTTACATCTGCTATTTGCTCTAATTCTATTTGTGCTTGTATACTTTGACAAGCGAAAACGTTCATTTCCATTTCCATAATAGACCATATTTTAATATATTTTAATATAAAATATTATAATATTTAAAACACAGGTCTTATATGTTTCATTCTTTCTTTCAAAAGACAATTGGACTTTATCTTAAGCCATATCAGGTTGATTAGACCATCATTTATGACCGACTACCGTCAAGTCTCTGAACCCTAACCATATCCTATCATTATTTATTTTATTATCAAATTGGACTTAGGCCAGTGGCTGCGGGTGATCCATTAATCCTTTCGGATTATCACTACAATTTTTACTTTTTTCGTAAGCTTTTTTAAAATTATCTAATAATATTTAATATTATTGCTTACGATGTATTCAAGCCATTACGCTTGACCCTG
>JBDNHS010000240.1:0-2743 GCA_041688685.1 Kapaibacterium sp. (SeqCode) | reverse complement strand
TAATATTTGGTAATGAATATTATATACCTGGAAGTATAATTGCTGCATATACACATAAAAAATATATAGATAAACTGAACTTAGATATTGATATAATAATAATGGTGGATGAAAAAATTAATTTTTATAAGAATGAATTATTAAAATATTTTGACAAAGTTAAAAAAATTAATTTAATTGAGTTGAAATTATCATCAGATTATTATGTAATAAAAAAATATTCAAAATGGATGAAATATTCAATAAATAAATGGCAAATTATGCAATATGAGGAATATGATAAAATATTATTTGTGGATCCAGATTTTTTACCATTAGATGAAAATTTTTATAAAATATTTGATTTTAATACACCAGCATTTACAACAAATTTAAAATGCGAAGAAGGAAGAGAATTATTAAAAACTTTTTTTATGGATACATCAGATGTAGAACAAATAAAAGATTTACCTGCAGAAAAATATAATAATCTTGCACTAAAATTAAAATCAAGTATAAATGCAACATTATTAATGTTAAAACCTGATATAAAAATATACAACGAATATATAAAATTTATAAGAGAAGCAGAAAAATATGGTTATAGTTCAATTATACATTCTGGTATAGATGAAACAACATTATTATTATTTTTTAGATATTATAAAAATGAACCAGTTTATTGCATACCAAAAAAATATTCCATTGCACCATGGGATGATAAAGATTATGATATCGATAATATATATGGATTAAATTATGTATGTTTAATTAAACCATGGTTAAGATTACCAATGTTGCAATGGGGTGAAGAGAACATATGGCATATAATAGCAAAAAAAGCTTTAATAAAATCAGAAAAAATAACAGAAATATATGTAAATGGTTTAGTCGAAAATTTAACTGTTTTTGCACAAAATTATAAAAAATTTAAAAAAAAATCAGGATATAATCTTAGCGCACTAACAGTACAAAAAGAAAGGATGACAAATTTATTAAATTATGTTAAAAAATATAATAAATTAAAATATCAAAAAAAGGATGATGTAGATAAAATAGAAAAAATTATGAATGATTCAAAAATTATTCATTCATATATGAATAATAAATCAAAAATCAATTATGATAAAATTATGGATATAATTATACAATAATAACCTTTTTATATTAATTCTAAGTATTGACTCAGAATTAATATAAACTCTAATAATCAATATAAAATGTGCATTAATTTAATTAGCACTGCATAATTTTTGGCATCCGTCATAATTTAATATAGTTGAGTTGGCAGGAGCATTTGGATTAAAAAGACATACTTTTTGTATATTTGTTTTTGTATTTTTCCAACTTTTTGTGTTTTTATAATCTGCGTCCGGATTAATACTACAAACCATGCATTCAGGGTATTTTTTCTTAAAGTCAGGATCATTTGATAAGTGAGTTTCATAATCTTTATAACAAATTGTATCTTTTGAAATGTTATATTCAGATGGTTTAATAACAACATCTCCTATTTTATATAAATTTTTATATCCATCGGCTTTTGCAAGAAGATCATTCCAATCTTGTGGTGTTTTAATTAAAGTTTTACCATCAAAATCACTTGCGGGAAGTCTGATGTCCACAAAGTCATTATTAATAAACGCAATTTCATTGTTAAATGACGAATCATCAATTCTATAAAAATTAGTTGATAAAAATAATGCACGAGCCTGTTTTTTCATTGATTCTTCTAATGTTTCTTTAGACACTTTAAGTGCATTATTTTGTGATTTAGCTTCTTGTAGTTGTTGTTCCATTGTTAAAACTTGAGGATTAGATTCAGTTGAACTTCCACCTATAGAAAGACTATTACCCATAGCAAAAATTCCGCTAACTTTCGTATTAGACATATTTTGAGCAGATGTACTTGTGGCGGCTTTATCTTGAGCCGTAGAATCAATAGCAGACATACTTTCAAAATTTTCCGTAGAATTAGAAAAATTGTCTTTATAGTTTGTTGACATAAATTGTATAACCAAATATATAGCTAAAATAAATATAACTATATAGAAGAAATAATCTACACAAAATTCTGTGTCATTTAAGTTAGCATTTACAATTGTATATTTTTTATTCATTATATAAGAAATTAATATAAAAATATTAAAGATTATTTTTTAAATATTAGTATAGAAAATATAATCAATATTTTTTTTTATGTATATATAAATATATATAATGAGTTATCCTACTCAAGGCGCATCTAATAGACAAATTTACGATTGCTGTGCTTACGCACAATCATTACAACAATCAGTTGATCCTTTACAATATCAATTATATTTTGGGGCTCAGGAAAACTGTTCCAAATGTATTGATAAACAAGCTTGGTTTAAACAAGATAGACAAATTGTTGATATTGAATCAGATTTACGGAATATTAACAGACCATTATCTAAATGCGATCAATACAAATATAATCCTAACTGTCAACCTAGTGCTATGTGTACAAGTACATTTGACCCTAGCATTCCTAAAATCTTATCTCCCTCTTTATGTCCCATTGTTTATAACAATATTCCCAAACAAGATACTCCCGGATACAATGTCCCAAATACCGATGTTTGTGGTACAAGAACCGGTGGTAACTGGACTGAAGCTGATTCCGTTAATACTTACCAAGCTTATGATAGAAACAACAGACAAGTATTAAATAACTCTAAACAAAATGAAGATGTTTATTTATTCTTAAATTCATGCAACCAACAACCATTATACAATG
>JBDNHS010000239.1:0-4017 GCA_041688685.1 Kapaibacterium sp. (SeqCode) | reverse complement strand
TATAATTGTTGGTGGTAGCGGTAAAACTCCATTAACAATTTATATTTGTAATTTATTAAATGACAAAGGTTATAGAATTGCAGTAGTTGGCAGAGGTTACGGTCGCAATAATTCTAAGAATGTTATTTTGATACAAAATCAAATTAATATAGAATTAAGTGCTGAACAAATTGGCGATGAAATGTTAGAGATATACCAAAATACAAATGCTGATGTTTATATAGGTAAAAAGAAATATGAAATGGTAATAATTGCTGATGAAGTCAATCCTAAATATGATTTTATAATAATTGATGATGGTTTTCAGCATTTTAAAATTAAAAAAAATATTGAAATTGTAATTTTAGATGATAATACTATAAATGAAAAATTTTTATTACCTAAAGGAAGATTAAGAGAAAATTTTCAAAGTTTAAATAGAGCTGACATAATAGTTACTCGTAATATAGAATTAAATGATATTTCTAACTTACTCAATAATCACAATTTAAAATTAAATAGCAACATTAGTTTTTATGATATTAATTATGAAATTAATCATATAATAAATTATAATTCACTGTTAAGTCAAAATATTAATGACTTTGTTACTTACAATAATAATATTAATAATAAATTTTCATTAATTACAGCGATTGCAAATCCAAACAGATTTTTGGAGAATATTGAAAAAATTGGTTTTGAAATACAACAAAGTTTTAATTTCAGAGACCATCATAATTTTAAGTTAAATGAAATAAAATCTATTATTCAAAGTAATGATATTACTTTGAATTTTATTACAACTGAAAAAGATTTTGTTAAATTGAAACCATTATTAATTCAACTTGACAATATTAATAACACTAATATTATTGACAAGTTTTATTTTGTAAAATTAGAATTAATTGAGATAAATAATAACAATAAAATTAATTTAATAAATCAAATTATAAATTTTAATAAAAATTAGAAATAGCAATATGAAACAAAAGCTTATAATAAAACCAATTCTAAAATCAAATTTAACTATATTATCTATTTATAAAGTTTTTATAATTAGTTTACTAATTTTTAACTATAATCTTATGAATTCTTATGAATTATCTAAAAACAACAAAATAAAAATAGCGATTAGTAAAGCATCTAAAAGCGAGTCGTATTTTAATTATAGTAATTGGGTTAAAAAATATAATGCAGAAATAGAAATTGTAGATTTAATTGATGTTGATATTAATGATATCGAAAATGTAATTATGAATGTTGATGGATTAGTACTCTCTGGTGGACCAGATTTGGACCCAATACATTTTGACAAAGTTGATCAAAGAGATAGATGTAGTATAGATTTGAGAAGAGATTCTATAGAATTAAAAGCTATTGAAGTAGCTACCAAAAAGAATATACCAATTTTGGGTATTTGTAGAGGATTACAAATATTAAATGTTTATTTTGGTGGAGATTTAATAACTGACATTCCAACTGATGTAGAAAACAATATTAACCATCAACAAAAATCAGGAGATTCATATCATAAAATTATAATTGAAAATAATACTTTACTTCATAAACTTATTGATGCAAATGAAATTGAGGTAAATAGTAATCATCATCAAAGTATTGGTAAAATATCTGACAAATTTATCATTGGTTCTAAAACCTCTGATGGAGTTATTGAAAGTATTGAATTTAAAGAACTAAATAGTCATTGGATATTTGCAGTACAGTGGCACCCAGAAAGATTAGATTATGAAAGTAATGCATCAAAAAAAATATTATTTGAATTTGTGAAAGAAGTAGAAAAAAATAAAAAATAATTATTTCTCTTATTCTTTTAGAGCTCCGGCAGTCAAACTTTTTATAATTTCTTTTTGGAAAATCAAGAATATTATTAATATTGGAATTGCAGATATTGAGGCTCCTGCCATTAGATGTCCCCAATCAATGGATTGCTTACCTAAATAGAATGCCAAGCCTACAGGGAGAGTTCTATGTGCTTCATCGTTTGTAAATAAGAAAGGAAACAAAAATGAATTCCAATTATTTAGAAGGGTAATTACAAATAATACAGATAATATTGGTTTGGCAAGTGGCATTACAATACCATAAATAATTTTTAATTCACCGGCTCCATCAATTTTGGCTGCTTCTTCGATTTCTTTAGGTATCGTTTTCAAAAATTGATAAACTAAAAAAATACCCAATGGCGTAATTAACCAAGGAATTGTTAAAGCCATAAATGTATTAATCCAACCGAAAGTAACCATCAAATCGTAAAGTGGTATCATTATAACATGTGAAGGAATTGTAAGAATTACTATTATTGAATATAAAATTATGTTATTATATTTCAACTTTTTTCTTGCTAAAATATACGCCACAGAATAACAAAATAAAATATTAAACAGAGTAACTATTAAACCAACAATAATAGAATTAAGAAAATATAACCCAAAAGAATCTGTATTTAAGGCATCTAAATAATTGTCAAAAGTAAAATTATAATTTAATATTTGGGTGAGTTTGACATCTGAATCAGGATATTTAATAAAAGAAAGAAAAAACATCCATAACATCGGAAATATCATCAATAATGAAATTACCATTAAAAAGAAATTTAATATTAAACTCTTTATTTTCAAAATAATAATATTAAGGTTTGTTAAAGTATTTGAAGTCGGAAAGTGCAACTACTATTCTATCTTCAATATATTTATAGGCATAAACGTAATTACCATTTGAGATAATTGAAAAGCATAATCTCTCACCATCTAAAGTAGTTACATAGCCAGCCAGTGCGGATACATTTCTATGAGTTCCAGTTTTGGCTCTAGCATTATTTACAGCATTTGTATTTAACATTCTTTTTCTAAGAGTACCATCAACTCCAGCAATAGCCAAACTATTTATAAATATTTCTTCAAATCTCATTTTGTAAGAATAATTCAAAATATCAACTAAAGTTTCGGGTGTTATTTTGTTTCTTCTTGATAAACCTGACCCATCATTGATTATACATTTAAGTGAAGTTAAATTCAAACTGTCTGATATTTTTTTAATTAAATAATTAGCGGCATCGTAATTAGAATTAAAGTCTTTATAAAAAGTACCATTGATTTTAAAAAAATGTTCTGCCAAAAAATTATCACTATTTTTATTTACTGTATTAATCATCTCATATATTGGGTTTCCAACTTCAGCTAATATTTTATCTTTCCCATAATACTGGAATTTATTTCGGTCTCTTATTTTTAATTGTCCATCAAATTTAATATTATTTTTTTCTAATGAGTTTCTAAGAACTCCTATAGTATAATATTCAGGTTCTTCGATTTTATAGACAAAAGTATTACTATAATTTTTATTAACATTACCAGTAACTGTTACAGAAAAGTTATCTTCACTAACTTTTCTTACTTTTACACTTACATTATTTGAATTTGATGAGCGGCGACTACTTTTTTTCTTTCTTTTTGCAGCAATTAAATCACCATATTTTTGGTCGACTTCATAATTGTTTATATTGATTTTATCTAAAACTTCATTTTCATCATTTACTTCATAATTTCTTAATGATGATATATTTTTTGTATTATTAACAACATTTACAACAGATGAACTTGGATAAATATTAACGTCTGCTTTATTATTAGTCGAGTTATATTTGACAGTTACAAAAAAATGATTTTTATTAACACCAAGAGCAGTGATATCATTAACTTGTTGCACTTCATCCAAATCTCCACTATATTTATATCTATCTTTAAATCCATCAAAATAAGAAGCATCGGCATAAATATCACCTTTTATTTCTTTTATACCTTTATTTTTAATTTTTGCAACTAAACTATCAATATCATTTTCTTTTAATAATACATTCCCTCTTCCATACATAAATATATCACTATTCAAAACACCATTTATATGATATGGTGAAGTAGCATATAATGTAGTGTAAATATTGTAATCTGGATATTTTGAAAATAAATAAGCAAAAGTTGTAATTAATTTAGTGGTAGAAGCTGGAATTAATTTTTT
>JBDNHS010000238.1:0-11680 GCA_041688685.1 Kapaibacterium sp. (SeqCode) | reverse complement strand
ATCTTCATCTTCATCATCTTCATCTTCATCATCTTCACTCGTGCACAAATATATAAAATGATTATATTCAGTTGATTTATAGTATCCATATTCAGATATTGATTTATCAATCACACTTTTATTACCATCTGTTATCATATTTACTAAAATATTTAAATGACAGTCAAGATATTTTTCAGCATACACATCATCTCCCAATATTACTCCACCTGTATTATTTTCTAAAAAGACAAAGTCGTCAATAAGATTATCATTACCTAATAACATAATATCAGCTCCATTTATTTTTGAGAATAAATATTTTTTATGCAAATTTTCAGAATTTCTTTCTTTAAATTTATCATCAATCAATTTTGTAAATAAACAGGCTAATTTTAAAAAATTTTTTTTTCCTTTTTCACTTGAAATAAAATCAGTAATAATATCTGTAATTTTGTTGCGAACAGACTCAGAAAAAGGGTCATCAATATTTGAAATTACTTTATTATCATAATAAAGTTCTATATTCGGAATAGTATAAATTATACAACCATAATATAAATTATCATTATGTTTCATTACAATTGGAGACCAATGAAATCTTAATTTACATCTTATTTTAACTATAATATTTTCTCCTGTATAATTTACTTCATATTTAAAAGGTGTTTCATAAAAACTTTGAACAAAAAAATAATCATTAACCAAGCTGTCTAAAAAAACGCGACCAGTTACAACTTTCTCTTTATGTCTCTCATATTCGATTAATTCAGTTGCAATATTAGTTGCGTGGTTCGTTAATTCAATATCATTATCACATTGTTTGAGAATATGAATACATTGTCCAGTAGAACTATTATTTTTTTTAAATAAAAATTTTTCATTATTTTCACATGTCTTACTTGGCGATTGATCTTGTTGTATCTTAGTTATACTATTATATTCATTAAAATTCTTTAAAAAATAATAAATTATGTTAGTAAGTCTTTCTATTGGGTTTATTATAGTATTAAAATGATGAGATTCGGCAATAGTTGGTTTATATAATACTAATTTATCATATACTCCTAAATTAGTATTTTTTCTTTTTGCTGGTAAGCAAATTCTTAAAGAATTTGTTTCTGTACATTCTGTATAAATTAATTTTAAAATTTCAGTTTTTTCAGTTTTATATTTTATGTTGTAAATATCAGTTTTTAAACTGATATAAAAACGATCATTTAATAAATATGTAAAACAGTTTTCATAAATAAGCGCAGTAAATATCGCCACATTATTTAACATATAGTAATCTGTACCTTTTACAATAAAACTATTAAGTGTAGTTAAAATTTTCTTATAGTTAAAGATATAATTTAACGAATTGGTGGGTAAAGAGACCTCGGGTGTCATAATACGTGATTTTATGTTATGGTCTGTAATTATACTATCAAAATTACGAATATAATTTATTAAATAAGATGTTTTTATGTTTTTTTCTGGATCCATATCAATGAATAGGGGCATTATTGTTGTAGTTGTTTTATAATAATTCGAATACGTATGATTCCCATGAATATCAATACTTAACGCAATATAAGTAGAACTAATCCAGCTTAACATTATTAAAAAATGATTATTATATCGTGTTCTATCACGCATTAGTCTAGTAGACAAATCTTCTGGTAGTGATGTATTAAGATATTCATTAGTGAAAGATATAAATTCAACAGAATATATTATGTATTGTACACCATCTTTGTGGTTTATGCTCACTTCTTTAAAATAAATAAATATAATGTCAATAACAGGTATTATATCACCTCCTGTTTGTTTAAGTTGTAAATATTTACTTTTATATTTTAAATATTTTAATTTCCATTTATCATCCATCATAATAAATATATTTTATATAAAAAATATTTATTTATCCAAACATAATTATCCAAACATATTATCAATGTATTTAGTATGTACTGATTTAGTATTTAAATAAACCTTCTACATCTACTTTTACTTCTTCATCTCCCAATTAATAGCTTAGTCTTCCTCAATATCATCTTATACTTTATATTGAAGTTTTTCTTTTTGTTCTTTGGTTAAATCGTCTATATTTTTACTAGTTCCATAAAAGTAAATAACAACAACCATCGTATCTTGAGTTTGAGTTTTACACTTTTGTAAATTTAAAATGCCGATTAAAATAAAAAATAATTTAAATAAAACAACCTTGTATTAGTAATGAATAGTAAGAAATCTATAAGGATTTACTCAAGGTATGAATTATTACTGGTTTAAATCCAGAAATGTAATAATAATTTAGTTATAAACCTTTTAAAATTTCATTCCTATTATACGATAGGATATAACCAAATTTTTATACCTTATAATGACGTTAGTTTTAATAACTTATAAAATCGGCATTTTAAATTTCCAAAGGTGTAAAATAAAAGTCTGAAGTGTATAATATTTGATTAAACATAGTAATATTATAGTTAGTTATATTGAATAATTTCCAAGTAATTTCAATAATGAAAAGTATAATATTAGTTTTTGCAACTTTATTTGTATTATAGTTAATTAATATGTTTATTTCATAGATTATATAATTTAGAATAAGTTTGTATCTAATTTCTTTTGGAATTTCTTTTGGAATTTATTATAAATAATTGTATTAATTATTTAAATAGAATAACTCTTATAATATGATAATGTAATGTAATTTTTGAAAGTTTATTGGTTTATATATAAAAATTGAAAAAATAATTATATTAGACGTTTAATATATAAACTACACCTTATATATATATATATAACAATGCAATCAATACTCGTTAATGGGTTTTCCCATAATTATGAGAGCATCGTCAAAGGACAACCAAAAGTCAACATTGTAGCCGTATGTGGATGTGGCGGCGGATTATATGGACCTGCATATTTATATGATAATATAATAAAAAATCCATTTGACGATATTACTTTTACTCGCATAGATATTGCAAATCCCTTTGTAAGAGATAAAAATTATAAATCCATATTACATTTTAATCAATCTGTTGATATCGTACTTACAGTAAGTAAATTAATATATGCAGTAAATTCAAAGCCTATTATATTGATAGGCTGGTCTATGGGCGGAGCTGTTGTTATTGAAGCTGGTTATAAATTACAAAAGGAGGAGGTTGTAGTAGGGGGGATTATAACAATAAGTTCGCAATCAGCAAACATAAAAAATTTAATAAATTTAAATAGTGATATTTATAAATTATTTATCCATGGAGATAAAGATTTAGTATTAAATCACAGAATATCAAAAAGCTTATACGAAAAAGTAAATTTTAGAAAGATGATACAAATTATTAAAGATGGCGACCACTTTTTATCAGGAAATGAAATATATTTATATGAACTTGTTAAAAATGTTATTACAAGTATGGATTTATAATTTTTTTATGTTTTTTTATGTGGGGTTGACAATTTTGAAACATCCAATCCAATTATTAAGATTAATTTCATAAAAAGTTGTATTGTTCTGACGGTTATCATCATCTTTAGTGGATATACCTTTTTCTTTTATCAAAGTGCAAACTTTATGAACAGTGTCCACATAACTGTGATACATCCTAGTGGGTGCTATTGTATCATCACTAATGAATACTGGTCCACTATTACTTTCTAATATACTAATTCCAGTTATTGTATTGTTTCTGCCTATCATCATTGCATCTAAACCATTTATCATAAATAAACACATGATTTTGTCCATATTAAAAAAGGTTTTATCAATTGTGTTTGACAAAATTTTTGAATATTCATACATTAATGTTTTACCCTGTTCAGTGTTTATATATCTAACAAATTCCCTTTTAATAAAATCTTTATTAGCAACCGAAATATTGGGAGCTTGATCCCTATAATTGGATATTTCTCTGTTTGCCAAATAAAATTCAAAATCTGGTTCCATATAGATCATTGAACCGTAAAATTTTGAAGTATTACTTTCGTATACATTCATGTAAATAATAGGAGACCAAAAAAATCTTAGTTTACACCTGACTCGATGACTTAATGTACCTTCTGATTCAAAAATATTAAATGGGGATTCATATAAAGTTTGTATAAAAAAATTGTTATTTTCATTATTAAGGTTTTTCTCATTTGTAGATTTAATTTTAATTTTATTTTGTTTGATATCATCTCTTAGACGATATACTTTATTTATTAAGTATTCTGCAATACTGCGTAATCGTTTTTCTTTATCATCGCAGTGTGATAATGTTGTAATTCCAATTCCAGTCGAAGAGTTATTTAGTTTGAGTAAATAACCCTTATTAAAAGTACACACGCCTTCTTTAGTAAAAATTTTATTAAAATTATCTATAAATCTATTAAGTCTTATTGCTTCTGTAGTAACTTTTTTTAAGATTGGGTCATTAGCTATATCCCTTTCTGTACCATTATAAATTTTTGGATATAAATCATTTAAAAATAAAAGGTCACCTGTTACATCTTCAATTTCTTTTATAATTTCGGCAGAAGGATTAAAAATAAAAAAACTATCTTTTACACCGAAATCGCTACTTGGATAAAAAGAAACTCTCTTAGGTTGTTTCTTGGAACTATAAAGAGAAATATTATATTTAGTTTCATTAGTTTCATAAAATAATTTTAAAAAATCAATTTTTTTATCGTAGACCTTATTTATAATAAATGTTCTTAATGAAATAAAAGGATATACTATATTGTCTATTGTATCTTTTTGTAAGAATGTGTACGTTAGGAATGAACATTGTACATTAATCCAAATTTTATACATTATTAATAAATTATAAGTACTATTAAGACTTTTATTAACACGATATAAGGAATTATCTAATATTTTACCAACCCTATCATAATTTGTATGTATATGATAGCTACTTAAATAAATTTTTAAATTATCACAATACAATTTTAATTTGCTTGAAAAGTCTACGTCAAAATAATAGTAATATTCATCGCCCATCATTACCCATCCACGTTGGTCTGGTAAATCAGGATCTATTACAGGTGGTGGGTTTGGGATGGGATTTGTAATTTTTACATAAAACCTACCTGCTATATAATATATAAAATTTTTACCGAGACTTAAGTAAAATATATCATTATCATTAAAAATATCATAGTTTACAGAATTCCTAATAAAGTTTTTATTAAACTCGATGATTTGTTCATTAATAAGAAAACTTATATAGTTTAAATTATATTTATATCCACGTGTAGGCGAATTACCTACTGTTTGTTCGGAATCTTCTAACAGTAAAAAAACATCACTTATAGCAATATAAGGAGATATAACACCTCCTGTTTGTTTAAGTTGTAAATATTTACTTTTATATTTTAAATATTTTAATTTCCATTTATTGTCCATCATAATAAATATATTTTATATAAAATATATTAATAAATAAATAATTATCCAAACATATTTATCCAAACATATTATCAATGTATTTAGTATGTACTGATTTAGTATTTAAATCAAATAATCCTTCTGCATCTACTTCTTCATCGCCCCAATCAATAGCTTGGTCTTCCTCAATATCATCTTCTACTTCATCTTGAAGTTTTTCTTTTTGTTCTTCGGTTAAATCGTCTGTATCTTTACTAGTTCCATAAAAGTCAATAGCATCAACCATCATATCTTGAGTTTGAGTTTCTAAATAAAAGTCTGAAGTGTATAATATTTGATTAAAATAACTTACTTCACGATTAAACATAGTAATATTATAGTTAGTTAGATTGAATAATTTCCAAGTAATTTCAATAATGAATAGTATAATATTAGTTTTTGCAACTTTATTTGTATTATAGTTAATTAATCTGTTTATTTCATCAATTATATAATTCAGAATAAGATTTGAAGAATAATCATGTTTGAGAACAGTATTAAAGTCTACAAATGGTGAGAAATCCACTGTTTCTTTTAATTTAATAAAAGGCATATATGTTTGAATGACTCCCATATATTTTAAGAATTGGTGAAGAACATTTTTATCTTTTTCTGAAGTTATGATATTTGTATCTAATTTCTTTTGGAATTTATTATAAATAATATCGAATGGATTATTAATAGGGTCATTTTCAGGATTTGGATTTACATCGTAAATAGTAGGAGTTTCTATTATTTTTACTTGATAATTAAATTTAAATCTGTTAATATATGTATTAATTTCTGCACCTAATTTTTTAATTATAGAAAATCTTCTTTGAGATATTTTATTTAAAAGGTCATTCATTTTAAAAGTTTTATTGAAATTTTGTAATTCTTCTGCTGTAAATCCATAAATTTCTGGATAAAAATCTTTAATATCTGCGTATTGTTTGGTAAATCCCAATAATAAGAATATATTTTTAAGACTATAATTTACAAGAATCTTTGCATTAGTTTTTTCTACAATATTGTATTCTTTATTTACTTCTCTATAACCTAATAAATATTTATCATATGCATCATAGAATGACTCATATTTAGTATTTTTTTGTAAAGTATAAACCCAAACATCACGTTTGAAAAAAGGATGTTTTTCTACAAGTCTGAATCTATTATCTTTTTCGTTAATTTGAACTGGTGTTGATAGTTTAGTACCATTAAAATCGTGGTCAACCACATAAATATTATTGCGTAGGTTATGTAATTTATTATCAATCATTATATCCGCTCCCAATAGTTTCTGAATATTGTCCAATAATGAATCTAGTGTATTATTCAGATTATTATCATATTTTTGAAATTTATACATAATTTTATCCAAACACTTTTTAATATTTTTGGCTTCATTGACATTTTTAATTTCATTTTTATTAACGATATCCCAAGCTAAAATATTATTTTTGATAATAGTTTGTTGTATTGCATCATACATATTTACAAGTTCCTTTTCTGTATTTTTAATAACATCTCCCTCTCTATAAGAGCAATATTTGCAAATATTACTATCAGTTTTAGAATTATGTTCAAAATTATGTATTTTTCCTGTTATGCAATATTTTTTGGCTAATTTTTTCATATAATTTAATAATTCTAATTTGTATAAATGTTCTTGACTATCTTTAACAAATAAATCTAATCCTAATAGAATATGACAATTAACACATTCCATATTTGTCCCCTTTGTCTTAAATTTATGGAATTCTCCTTCGATACAATTAGATAAATTTGAGGCTTGGTCCATGTCAACCAAATCTAAAACAAATTTAGGTGGTTTATATCTATCGAGACAATATTTTTTACTAATGGTTTCAAAGGCAGTGTCATGAGAATATGTATTATGAAAGTCAGGTAAAACCTTAGAATCAAATTTATCTGTATCAAACATAGAACGTTTTTCAGTTATTATTTTTCCATCATATAAATACATTTTATCTAATTTTTTAATAAGATTAAAGTCTTTGAATAAATCTAATTTAAGAAAGAATTTAGTTATTAAAATTTCGTATAAATATATTTTATTTTTTTTAATTTCTTCTTGGTCAACTTTTAATATTGTATTTAATAATTCCACAAATGTTTGAATAATACTTTTTTGTATAAGAGGATTGAATTTTTTTTTAGTTGCGGGAACATCTTTCTCAGTTGAAGGTGGTGTTATAGTATCGCCCCATAAATTATATTTTGTAATAAAACAACTTGTTAAATATATTACATAGCATAAAACCGGATAATTTTTAAGGGGTTTTAAATCATATGATTTGTTAATATAAATATTCAATCCTTCAAATAACGAATAGCCGATTTTTTTGAAAATAGCATAACTACAAATTTTATCATTGAAAAAATGCATTATTTGTGTATCATTTAATTCTAATACTAGTAATATTAAAATGTATGTAAGTACATTATTATATTTTAATATTTTGAATAAATCTTTTTCCTTACTAGAATAAATAAAAATACTATTATCTAATTCAAAAATGAATAAATTAGATAGTTTTTTATTTATTCCATAACTTGTTGCCAAGTTATCTCTTTGCATCTGATAATTCTTCTTTAAAAAACTATTATGATTTAATAGTAAATCCATAGTATCTTTGACAAGACCTTTGCGTCTACTTCTAACAGGACCCGAAATGCCAATTAATCCTTGTATATTAATAATAGAAGCAAATCGTTCAATAATTTTATCCAGATTGCGAATTGATGTTTTAAATTTTTCATATTCTGGTAAATCTTCTATATTAATGTCCATATGAATACTAAAAGTTATAAACATTTGGGTAGAATCATCGAATGAACCATCTAATATATATTTTTTAATATTAATTGGAGAACGACAACTTTTACAAATATATTCAAGTCCAGAACTAATTTCCACATATTGTTGAATAAATTCATAAACTAAATCTGTGAACATCGATGCATTAGTTTTTTTAATTTCTGATATTTTATCCCAAGAAATTATGTGTTGACATACTGCATTAATATGTTCTCCTGTATCGTAATCCTTATCGTTTATTTCAAAATCTCTCGAGTCTAATACTTTTACAATTGTACCTTTTTTTTCCACATCTTTGAAATCACTTAAAAATTTTAATTTTGGAATTGGAGGTGTTTCTTTTAATGGTGCAGATGGTAATTTATATATTTTACCATATAACCCTGGAAATAAATCCTCATTATAGTCATATAAATCTTCAGTTTTAATTGATTTTACATAATAAATAAGATATTCTAATTCATTAACATCATTTGCATGATGTATATTATCAATGTCGGGAAGAATTCTTCTGTATTTATCAAAATTATTCATATATTCATTAATATTTTTAGGGTGTGAATTATTAACATTGTCTTTAATAATTGAAATAACAGTCTCTATCATATAATCATATAAATAAGCTGATACGATTTTTACAACTTCGCTTTTGGGCATTTTAGGAGATATGTCATAAAAGGGTACTGAATAATTATGTTTGTCTACATCAAATAACCAGTAATAATTATTAGATAATGAACGTTTAGTATTTGGATTTGGATTTTCTGTATTAAAAATCAAAGTATTTTTAATTTTTTCTTCCATTAGTACTTTAAAGCTTGTTAATGGATCCTTGCTCTCCTTACTAACATCAATAAAATTATTCAAGTCTAAACATTGTAATTGGTCTTCTTTATTGACAATTGCAAAACCAACAATATTTACAAGCATATTTGACGATATAATTCTTGTTTGTAATGAATCATTATTCTTTTTTTTGATATTAGAAAAATTTATATTTCTGATAGCATCATTTGTATCATCTGGTGAAAAAATAAATCCATTCTTTTTAAATTCTTTAAAAGAAATATAAGGATACATGCGATAGTTAATTAAATCATTAAACAAGTCAGCAGTTTCAATATTCATTTTAATAATATTTTTCATTTTGGATAAAATTTTGATATCTTCATGAGTATTTGTTAAAATTGCATCACGATTTTGAAGTGGTATGTAAAATAATTTTCTAATTTCTTCCTCATTTTTATATACATCTGACGCAGTATTAATTTTATTAATAATATATTTAACTTTTGTTTCGTCTTTTTTTTTTGGTGCTTCTGTAGTATCTCCTTGTTTTTCATATTTTTCAGTGTCCTTATGATATAGTAAGAAATCATCGACAATTGGTATTATAATATGAGTATCTAATAATTTTTGAATCTTCAAGTCATAATCACTGTAATATTTTTTATTATCTGATATAACTTCAGAATAATCATCATTTACTAAATTATAAATAGTGTCAGGAAGACTAGTTTTAAGTTCATTAGGGTGTAAAATAGATTCAATTGTATTATAATCAATAAATAAACTTCTTGGAACAACAACATCAATAAAAATAAATTCTCCATTTGCAGTTTCACTTGATTCAATTTCATTAAATATTTCTTTTTTTTCGCTAGTTTTATAAAGATAAATGAAAATCATAATTTTAACAATATTATGGTCTAAAATAATTTTATTTTTTGTGATTTCTTTATTTTCTGTTAATCCAATAAATTTATTTATGTTATCATCACCATATAATTTCACAAATTCCTTTAAATTATCGGAATATGAATTAATTAAATTATTAATATCTGTTTTTTTTGTTTTTATTTTTTTTATGTAATCATTAAATTCATTAATTAAATTTATAGTTTTTATAATATTAGAATTACTTTCTGAATTAAAAAAGTTATTAATCTTAATACTATAATTTTGTTGATTTCGTGAATATTCAATTAAATTATTATTGAATAATTCGATTTTACCTCCATAATTGATACCCATTAAAATAAATAAATAATAACCTAAATATTTAGATACTAAATTATTGATTAATGAAATATTATTATTTTTAGTAACGAATTTAGTAATATCTTTTTGAGATATTAATTCCATTGCAAATTCCAATATTTTATTAAGTTGTTTCTGGAATTTTACAAAATTTGGCTCCTTAACAAGAGCTGTAAAATTTAAAAGATCTTTTGCCTTGGACTCTATTATCCAAGTGTACATGAATTTATCTATTGTTTGATCAAGTATATCATCAATTTCGGATATGTACATAATACTAATATAATATATTATATAATAAAATTTTATTAAAAAACTATAAAAACCTTATAAAATACAAAAAATACAAAATGTGATATAATATGTATTTTATAAGTTTTTATAATTATGTTGTTATAAGAATTATGTTATATTTAATATCTTTTTTATAAAAATATGAATAATAAAATTTATAAAAAAATATGTAATTTTGATAAATTTTACAAAGTATTTACTATATAATGGTGGTGTTTATTAAATTTATTTGCCAGATTTTTTATTGTTTTTATTATTCGAGCCTTTATATGCTTCTTCAAAATCCACTTTAAAATCTTCATATATTTTAATTGCTTGATTTATTGCTTTAGTCAATAAATTAATAGGTTTTGCAGAATCATCAGATTGGACTACAATACTAATAATTTTTTGCAAAAAATCAGGTTTATTTACACCGGCAAATGTTACTTCTTTCATATTTTGAAGAATCCAATTGACTGGACCTCCACAAGTATGGTCTTCATTTAATATTTCTAAAATTAAAGAATTATTTGTTTGCATTATACTATATTGTTCATTATTAATATTTTCTTTTATTAATATTAATTTTTCAATAATAATTTCACATGCTCTAATTAATATTTCATATTCTGGCAATTGTCCACTCGATTCTACTGATAATAAAAATTTATCAGGGGAAATTTCTTTATAATATGTATTAGAGGCATTAAATATTCCGTCTAATTCTCCTACTCCTAATACCGCTTTCATTGAACATTCAAATTCTTCCCCTGGTCTCAATTGAACTATTAGTATTGGATATTTTTCCGAATATTTTTCTTTTACGGGTATTTGTTCGTTAGAAATTAATTTATCATCTTCGGTTGATGTACTAGTAATACTTATCATTAAATCATTTGTAGTAACATCTAAAAGAGGATTGGGTTTATCATTTTTAATTTTGACAGAATAATTTATTTGATATATATCATCTGGAAAACGGTCAAATTTAGAATCAGCAAAATTGACACCCTTATAATATTTTTGTGGTAGTAATTTAATATTATGGTTAAATTTAGTTATGGGTAATTGCGATAAATGACAAGATAACTCTGAGTTATCAAATACTGAACTATTTCTCGTAATATTAATTTTATCTGGATGAAAAGCGT
>JBDNHS010000237.1:0-5318 GCA_041688685.1 Kapaibacterium sp. (SeqCode) | reverse complement strand
TATCATAAATTCCTTTAAAATTGAGTTTAGTGCCACTATCTGTAAATACATCATCTAAAATATAGGGCTTGATAAAAATCAAACCCATAAAAGCTATATTTAATATAAATTGAATTAAAACCAATGATTTTGTTAGAAAACTCATAAAAGATTATTCTTAAATTAATTATGTTTTATTATTATATTTTATTATTACGTTCTATTATTTATGTTTTACTAATTACTTAAATTAAATCATTAATTGGTAATATTCAATTTCTTTTTTAGAAGTTCGATAGCCATAGTTTCTAAATATCCGTTTGATTGCCAAAAATGCACTTGGTTTGTAACATTATTTTCTCTACCACTCAATTCACTTTTTAGCAATAAATTAATGGACATATCTTCAGCTTCTTTTAATATGAATTTGTGTTGAATACGTGCATTTTCCCAAACGCCACCTCTAATGGTAGGCATATTATAACTATATTTAATAATAGAATCTTTAACTTCTTCTTTACCAGAGGCAAATACGCAAAAATCAGTTTGTACCGAACCTTTGTTTAGTCCTTCGTCAGTTTGGCTGGATTTTTTTTGCATTATTTGACATTTTAGGTCTTCAACAACAGACAAACAAGCTGCCCAAACTTCATCCCAAGATTTTTCTAATTTTAATTCATATTTTTCTTTATAATATCTTGTTTTTTCATCTATTTTTTCTACTTGTTCATCATTAAAATTTTCCGTTTTTTTAGTCTTTTTGCTATTATCCTCCAACATCTCTTCTTGGGCAATCATAGGATTAGCTAAGAATAAAAAAGTTGACGAAGCCACTGCCAGACTAAATATTTCTTTACATATATTAGTTAATATTGTATTTGATTTTTTCATTTTACCTCTATTTATTTATATAATAATTATTTTCCAATTTTTGCATCTGCTTTTTCAATAGCATCGCCAACTATAATTGAACCAGCACTAAGTAGTTTGTTCATAACAAAAAATTCTGTTACCTCTTCGGTTAATTTTAGACTTACCAAAGTTGCCAAACCAAAAACATAAATCCACATTTTGTCAATTATCTCTTGTAAATCCACATACTCCATATTCACAAATCTTGGGTCTTCTTTTGCTTTGTATCTAAGTGTATTCAGTCTATCTTCGGCATATTTTTTATAAAATTCCGAATTGAGCATTATTTCTTTATAAATATTAGAGTTGTCCCTTGCAAAAAGTATAACACCCATTCCAATATTCAAAAATAATCTATCAGAATACTTCTTATTAGTATAATTCAAAATATCTTCAACACCAATTTTGAGTGCTTCTAATACCACTTCATCAATTGAACTAAAATATTGATAAAAAGGTGCCGTCGAACAATGACAAAATTTAGCTAATTTACGAGTTGTTATTCCTTGTAAACCATTAGTTTTGATATAACTATAAGTATTTTCTATAATATATTCTTTACTGTATGTGATTTTTTTATTCATAAAGTAAATTACTTCTAATATTATGAAATATATTAATGTATTTTTTTAGATTACTAATTTAGCAATTTAATAAATTATTTTTAAAAGTCTAAATTTATTTGAATATTTGGTTCAATTAGACTTATTTTTATAGATCATTTTCTTAAATTTTTTTCTATTATCATTACTAACACAGATATCAAAACTGACATCGTAGTAAGTCCAACAAAAATACCTGTAATATGATCAAATAACATAGTCGCAATGATTTGAGCAGTTGTTGTAATTATACCAATGTACAAAAAGTTTTTCGCAAAGGTATTATTTGCATAATCCCACGCTTCTTGAGTTTTCATTGAGTTTTTGGTACGATAGCCATATATATTATTTATTTTTTTGGGTGAAAATTTAATAAAAATAATAGATATTGCAATTATAACGGGTCCTATGCTCATTTGCGAAATAATAGGTATCATATAATCAATAAACTGAGTTCCATTCATATTTTTGCTTTTAGTTTATTTATAATCTTGAATAAGAAGAAATTTAATCGCCCAAAACTACCACTTTTTTCAATTGTTGTATATTATTTGAATTATAATTAACTGCCTCGACTAAAACAACATACGCACCGATGTTCAAAAAGTTGCCATTTTCATCTTTACCATTCCAAATTAACTCATAATTTTTGGGTAATGCTTTGTTGTCTACAATTGTTTTTACTTTATTTCCATACAAATCAAATATGTATGCACTAATAATATAACTTCCTTCTCCTAATGAATATGTGATTTTGCATTCACTATTATTAATAGATTTTGTCGGTGCAAAAGGATTAGGGCTTATTTCAATATTATTATCAGTTGAGTTTGTAAATATTATCGAATTGGGTTTTAATGGAGTGGCACCATTGACGTCCAAACAACTACTCCAATTACTTTGATTATAATCATTGTTAATAATTGTATTATTGATTTTTTCTAAACTTATATTTTTGATATTAATAAATAAACTTGAATGCCATTTCTCACTATAAGTAACACTATCAATTATATTATTTGACTTATCAATCAAATAAAATATATCTTTTGTTGAATTTAGATTAAATGATGGCTTTTGAATAAAATACATACTATTTGTTGCCTTTACACTCGGAAAACTCACAAAAAAAGCAGAATCCCAGACAATTAAGCCATATTCTTTGGGTTTGATAATCAAATCTTGATTTATCAATATACCTGATTTTTTGTCTTTTGTTATCAACTTTTCAAATCTGTAACCATTTAGATTAATTTCTGTTTCATAATTATTGTAGATTTCTACAAATTCGCCCATAATTCTATCTTCTAATATAAATTTTTGATTTTCTACTGAATCAATATTACTTTTGACAGTATTTGTATCATAACTATTTACATTTGTGCAAAATTCACTAATGACCAAAGAATTTGGGGGATAAGGGACGGTATAGTTAATTTTTAAAGTATCATTATCTTTTCTTTTATCTCTATTATTCTCTGTAATTATAACAAATACTATTTCATCACCAATTTTGAATTTGCTCAGATAAGTATTGATATCAATGACAAAATCCTTAGTTTGATTCTTTTCTAAATTTTTCAATACAGAGTCTAAAACAATTATTTCAGAATTATTTGTACTATCTGAATTTAAAATTACCTTTATTCGATATTCTTCAATCAATTTTTCACTAAAATTGGAATAATTAATATAAATTTTATTATCAATGAAATTAACCCAATTATTTATAATGTCATATTCTAATTTTGAATTGCTATTGATTTTACCTGCTGTGGCATTGAATTTATCAATTGAAATTAATAAATTACCTGCTTCATTTATATTTATCTCAGGATTTACCCTTTCAAAAGACTTACTAGCAGCTCCACTTTTCATATCATAATAAACAGAATCTAATAAATTATTTGTTATTTTATTACTTTTAGAGCTATAGTATATTTTGATTTCGTCTATTGTGTTATTCAATATTGGAAAAGCTAACTCCAAAAATCTAACTTCATTATAAGGTATTGTATTTAGATACTTATACTTGTTTTTCAAGAGGTTGGTGTCCTTTGCAATCACATAATATACATTGGATTTGAGTACAATATTAGTAATAAATTTACTTGTAATATTATCCGCCACTCTCAAAGTATCTACCAGTAAATCATTGCCATTATTGAATAATTCTATCCACTCTTGGTCATCTGATGCCGGTGCTGGCATAAATTCATTAATTATAATTTGACCAAAGGAAATACTATAAATTAATAGTGAATTTATGAATATTATTAGATAAAAAGATAGTATTTTGATAGATTTGGGCAAATTCTTTTGTGTTAATTGTAAAGTAAATTTTATAGAAAATTTTATAGAAAATTATAAAGTTGTTTTTTAAATATAAATTTCATCACTGAAAAATATGTTTAATCAATTCTTCTTGTTTGTTGTAGTTATATTCTTGTTTTGCAGCTAATAAATTGACTTTATTTGTTTTCTTATTTATTGATTTTTCATCAGCTAAATTGATTTCTTCAAATATTTTTCTTTCTTTAATTATTTCGATAATACACTCATACAAATCATCTTTGGTGAATTTTTTTGCAATTAATTTACCACAATTATATTTATCAATTACTTCTTTGATTGCTGGTAATTCGTTTGTAATTACAGGCACTTCCGCCATAATAAATTCAAAAAGTTTGTTAGGTAATGAAAAATCATAAGAAACAGACACCGGCTCAAATAAAACTAAGCCCCAGTCAGCTCCAACGGTATATTCCATTAGCTCACTATAATTTACAAATCCACAAAAAGTAATATTTGTTAATGACTTTTGCTGAGATTTAGATTTAATTTCACTTTCTAATTCTCCTTCTCCCATTAAACAAAAATGAATTTTGCTTTTGTACAAGTCTGAATTCTCTAACTCTTCCAAAACATCTAAGATTAAGTCCAACCCTCTGTTTTTCATTATCTTGCCTTGGTACAAAATAACTATTTTATCTTTTGGTATATTATATTTATCTCGTAATTTATTTTTATCTAAACTTTCAATATCTATAAATGGGGGATAGTTGTATATTTCAAAATACTCTAATTCTTTATTAGTTTTGGCAAAATGTGTTTTTAGATATTCTGTATCTAATCTGCCAGAAGTTATGATTGAATTTACATTTTTCACATAAAATTTTTCTATTTGAGTTAAAACTATTTGTTTTAGCTTTTTGTTATTCAAGGTAGAAATTTGTGAATATACTTCTCTCGAATCATAAATTAATTTACAACTATTAGATATTTGTTTAATATATTTAAATAATTTTGCAGCAGAAGGCAATGCGTACAAGTCATTCGCAATTATGTATTCAAATGCTTGATGATTTGTTTTTAAGTCATTCTTTAAGTCATTTTTGATATCTTTTTTTAATTCTCTAATGTAGTTTTTATTTACAAAATCATTAAAGTAAAGTAGTTTTTTGTACGAATTTAGGGATTTATCCATAAATACAGATAATTCTACTGGATAAATTGTAAATTCTACCTTTAACTCTTGTTTAATATTGCTCTCGATCTCACATTTTGTGATGTCAACAAAATCTGCGAAACAAATTAGATGTATCTCAAAACCCAATTTATTAAGTATTGTCAATAAATTTAGTGTTCTCGCATCAGTTTTGTAATACGAAAAGCTCACACTTAATATCTTTCTTTTTTCTGTCATCAATTAAAATTAAACCAATAATTACTACAATTTGTTTGCAAAATAATCATAATTATCCTCAAAATATAACTAATAATAAGAATAAAGAAAAAAATATTATATTTTTGCATTATATACTT
>JBDNHS010000236.1:0-4506 GCA_041688685.1 Kapaibacterium sp. (SeqCode) | reverse complement strand
TTGCTCCTCCAACTGCTGGTTTGCATTTTACAGAAGAATTATTAGCTGCAATAGAAGACAAGGGTGTAAGAATTGCAAGATTAGCTTTACATATTGGTCAAGGTATATTTGAAAATATTGAGGTGGAAGATTTAACTAAACACAGAATGTATTCAGAATATTTCGAAATTTCAAGAGAAAGCGCTGATACCATCAATAAATCTCTAAAAGCCAAAAAAGATGTTTACGCGGTTGGTACAAGCGTTATTAGAGCTTTGGAATCCTCTGTACTTACTACTGGTGCAGTAAAACCAAATAAAGGCTGGACAGATAAGTTTATTTATCCATCTTATGATTTTAAAATTGCTACAAAATTTATTACTAATTTCCATCCACCCGCTTCTCCTTCACTTTTAGTTTCTGGTGCTTTTGCTGGAAAAGAAAATTTATTTAGAGCTTACAAAAAAGCAATAAAAAATGATTATAGATTTTTGGCTTATGGTGATGCAATTTTAATTGAATAAATGCATATTTTGCTCAATGGATTTAAAATGTAAATTTATAAAATATTCAAAAAATATTAAAAAGATTAACCCAATTATTAAAGTAATTGGGTTTTTGTTTTTTTTTAATTAATTTGCATTTAAACAAATTAAAAAATAAATATATGAAAATAAAATTTATATCTTTGGATAACATAATGGCTACTGTTTTAGTATTAGTAATACTAAAATTTTTGCCTATTGTATTCTCAATTGATATGTATGATCCAATTCAAGGAACTTTAGAAGATATGCAAATATCTGATTTAGTGTTTTCACAATTAATGGATAAAGAAAATATCATATTGGATACAAATATAGTATTAGTAAATAATGGACATTTGGATAGAGAAGAATTTTCGGCTATGATTAATACTTTGAATGAATATGAACCAAAGGTAATTGGAATTGATGCTATGTTTAGAAATTTAAAGGATATGCAAATGGATTTTAAATTATCTGCTGCGTATTCAAATGTCAAAAACTTAGTATTAGTTTGTGGATTATTACATACAAAAGACAACAAAAAGTTCTTTGACACAATAGAAACCTCACATACTATCTTTAATCAATATGCACATAATGGATTTGCTAATGTTATAAGTGATGATGATGTTAACTTCAGAACAGTTAGAGAAATGACTCCAATACAAAAGGTGAAGGATTCGATTGTACATAGTTTCCCAGTTAAAGTGTTAAGTTTTTTTGATAATGAAAAAGTTAAAAAGTTTTTGAAAAGAAGTAATGAAAATGAAATCATTAATTATAAAAGAAATATCAATAAATATGTTACGTTAGATATTGAAGATATCAAAAACAACTCAAAAAAATTAAAAAAAATCAAAAACAAAATTGTTTTAATTGGATATTTGGGTCCAAATATTAGAACTCAGGTAACCGAGGATATTTTTTTTACTCCTATGAATGAAATGTATGTAGGAAAAACAGACCCAGATATGTACGGAATCGTAATTCACGCAAATGTGATATCTATGTTATTAGAAGAAGATTTTATCAACTCTACGCCATCTTGGTTTAATTATGTCTTAACAATATTGGTTATTTATTTGAATATGTTTATTTTCTCTTATCTAAGAGGAAATTATGATTTCTGGTATCAATCATTATCATTTGTATTTATTTTTGGTCAAATAATTAGTTATTCTTTTATTTTGATTGGTTTTATCTTTTATTTTAACTTTGAAATTAAAATCACAGGTTTGTTTTTTGCGATAATAATTTGTATTGCAGCTTTTGAAGGTTATACGGATTCTTTAAAACCTATTGTCACAGAAAATTATGAAAAAATTAAAAATGTTACAAATATATAATTTATTTTCACAAATTAAATAATGAATAAAAACTCAGATATTAATAATAACATTGAAATAGAAAATGAATCAAATCATTTATCAAATAACGAAAATGTACCAGCAAGAAAAGGGTATATAAGAATCTTATTACATTTTTTTCATTTTGACATTTTGTTTAATACTATAAATGTATTTGTTTTACTTGCTGTTTTTCCATTGTTAGTTACTTCACCAATATTTAATCCCTTTAAAAATGCTTTGTCTGATTTTAATATAACTGATATTTATTTTTCAAAAATATTACCTACTTTAGATATACCAAAAGAAACGGATATAGTAATTATAAATACAGGAATTCCAACAAGTAATGGAATAGAGTTGATTGGCAACTTTACTTTAGCAAAATTGATTTCAAAAGTTAATGAATATTCTCCTACAACGGTTGGTATAAATCAAATTCTTAAAAAAGATACTTCAGAACAAGGTGAGTTTATTAATTATTATTTGAAGAATACTTTAGATGAAACAAAGAATTTAGTTCTAAAATGTAGATTGTCAAATTATAATATTGAAAACGATGCTTATGGTCAAATTGCAAAATCAGATTCAATGTTTTTGGGAAATGCTGTTATTGGAGCAACTAATTATCTTAAAGAGAAAGACAAAAGATATTCAACTATTAGAGATTTTTATCCTAAACTTAAATATAGTTCTCAAGATAAATCAAAAAATAATGATATCACTTACTATTCTTTTGGTTTGTTATTAGCTAAGAATTTTAATCCAAATGCAATAGAAAGATTATTAGATAGAAAGAATAGTAAAGAAACAATTAATTTTATTGGTAATAAAGAAAAATTTGAAATAATAGATGCTGTTGATGTATTAGAAGATTATGTTGATATGAATATTTTTAAAAATAAAATAGTTTTATTAGCACCTTTGGATACAAGTGGAACTTCAGATGAGTTAGATAGAATTTATTATACTCCTCTGAATGAGAGAAGTGCCGGTCGTACATTTGCTGATATGTATGAAGTAATTATTCAAGCCAATATTATCTCAATGTTACTTACGGATAGATATTTTGATGAAATGAGTGATAATTTAAGTTATTTTTGTGCTTTTGTTCTTTGTTATATCAATTTAGCATTATTTAAATATATTTCAGATAAGAATAAAAAGTTATTTGAAATATCAGCTTTAATTATTTTCTCACTTACGTCAATATTTATTGCTTATGCAACTGTACATTTCTTTTACGAATATAAATATGAACTAAGATTAACGCTTGCAATAGTAACTTCAGCTTTATCGCTTTTTGTTTTTGAAATATATTATGATACTGTTAAGCCATTAGTTTTAAGATTTTTTACTTATTTATTTAGTTTTAAGATTTTTAACTTTTTTAGAGAATTTAAAAATAAAAAAATTAATATTTAAAAAAAATTAAAAAATATTAATAAAAATTTTGAGATTAACAAAATTTAATTTAAATTTGAAAAGAATAAATTTTAATCAAAATAATATCGAGGTGTAATTATGTTATCGAATAATCCAAATTACAATTGTTCAAATGTAATGTATAGTAAAATAGGACTTTTTTCTTTGCTTTTAGCATTTTTTCTAATCAACGTAAGTAGCACTCTACTGGCTGATAAGCCAGACTTCAGCGTTGTTACTCTTAAAGGAGATAATCAGGTCAAAAGAGTTGACGGTGCAAATTGGGAAAAATTAAACGCTGGTGATAAATTGTTTTCAGATGATCAAATTAAATTAGCTAGCGGAGCTTATTTAGCTTTATTACATACAACAGGTACACCAATAGAAGTGACTAAATCTGGAAATTATACTGTAAAAAAATTAGCAAGCCAGGCCTCAACTCATAAAAGTGATGTCACAAAAAAATTCACAAAGTATTTAGTTGACGAATTAAAAAGTAGTGATGATGTACTTTCTTCTGGCGATTACCGTAAAAAAATGAAGAATTTAGGTGCTGTTGAAAGATCAATCGAATCTGCAAATACTAATTCTATTACTGCAATGATGCCACTTAACTCATATTCAATAGATAATACAATGTCTTTTAATTGGAATGATAATAAGCCTTCAGATAAATATAATTTAATAATCAAAAATTCTGACTCCAAAGTCATTTATGAAAATAATACAAATGAAAATAACTTAAATGTAGATTTAAGTTCATTAAATATGGATAAAGATGAATGTTATTTTTGGTACGTAACTTCTGGTGAAAATAAATCTGAAGAATATTGCCTTTTTAACATAAATGAAGAAGAAGTTAATTCTATCAATACGGATTTGAAAACTATTGAAGATGAAATTGGCTCAGATAATTCTGCTTTAGCATCATTAGTGAAAGCAAATTATTTAGCTGATAAAAATATTAATTACAAAGCTGATCAAGAATTTGCAAATGCAATTAGTATTACTAACAATGACAACTATAAAGTTGTTTATGCCAAATTTTTACTAAAAATGGGTATGAACGATAAAGCTGAAGCATTGTTAAAATAATCTTAATATATTGATTTTTAAAAAATCAAAGATTTATATTTATTTTGTTTTTAAATCAAAGGGATAACATAGTTATCCCTTTGCTAGTTTTTATAGTTACATTAAATTATAAATTAGATTTAATTTTATATTTT
>JBDNHS010000235.1:0-16418 GCA_041688685.1 Kapaibacterium sp. (SeqCode) | reverse complement strand
GCTTGTATGCCACCACCATTCCATAGAATAACTATACTATCAATTTTTTTATTATTTCCTAAACCATAATGTTGAAAATTTGAATGCTGAGAAAGGTAAGTATCGCCACCACCATGTGTTTCTCTAAGCATAATTTTGTCTTTTACATAAACATATATTTTGGATCCATAAGCATCTCTATTAGCAACGACACCTTTAAGTTTAATTTGAATCCAATTAGTATTATTATTTACAGGAAGAGTATTTTTTAATAATTTTGATCTATGTGGAGTATTATTAACAATTACACTTACGTAACTTATTGCAACATCCATATCACCATCTTTATCATAATCCAAAACAGCCATTCCCCTATTTCTTTCAGCATTATTAAAATTTACTTCATAAGAAGCTTCAATTAAATTGCCCTTACCGTCATTTTTGTAATATTTATCATAATCAATGAAGTTATTAGGGCTCACTACATGTCCATTTGTAACTGCTAAATCAAAGTCTGTATCATTATCAAAGTCTGTAAAAGAACCTCCCCAACTTGTTGCTGTAACTTTTAAATTTTCATCTGTTTGTGGAACTTGTCCAATTACTAATCCCATCTCTTTGGCAACATTTTTGAATTTTCCATCACCCATATTTTTATAAAATAGGTTTGAGTCAATATTTGTAATAAAATAATCAAAGTCCTTATCAGCATCATAATCTCCTGAAATAACACCCATAGAATTTATTTTGAGATTAAAACTTGAGAAATTAGATACATCTTCAAATTTAGTTTCTGGATAGTTATTTTTTAATAATTTATTTCCACCGTGTAAGTATCCAAAATCATTTCCAATAAATAAATCTAAGTCCCCATCCATATCATAATCAGAAAATGATACTGCCAAAGCACAACCTTTATCATCTAAACCATATTCTAATGTTTTATCTAAAAATGTATTGTTTTTTTGATTAATATATAATTTATTTGGTAAACAAGGCTCACCAGGTGAAGCACCATATTGTCCAACATAAATGTCCAAATATCCATCTAAATTAATATCCACAAAGGTAACAGAAGTTGAAAAAGTTTTTTGAATTATCCCAGCACTTTCCGAAATATCTTCAAAAGTACCATCTCCATTATTCAGATATAATAAATCAGGTTGTTTGGATCCAGTTGCCATAAAAATATCGGAAAGTCCATCATTATTTATATCTCCAATTGCTATACCATTTTTAGACCTGTCATTTGTATTATTCAGTTTTGCTTCAATCGTAACATCAGAAAAAGTGCCATCTCCATTATTCTTAAATAGAACAGAAGGTTTAAATCCACAAACGTAGTATAAATCTTCAAAACCATCATTATTGTAATCAATTACTCCAACGCCACCAGCCATCATCATAGGGTCAAAAGCAAAAATATTGATACCAGAAGGTCGAGCGACGTCGTCAAAAACTTGTGATTGTAAATTGATTGATGTAAAAATAATTAAGATTATGATTGAAAGCAACTTAGTAAATTTAGTTTTTTGCATTTTTATTTATTTTATTCTTTAAAAATAGTAAATGTATAAAATTTATTATTAATATTAAGAGTTAAAAAATAAACTTGATTTTTATTTAGACTTTCTAATTTTGTTAAAGAAATAATATTATTATTATAAATTATTCCATTTTGTTTAATAATTGTTTCGCCTAAAATATCTGTAATTTTTAATTCTTTAACTTCAATAATGCCATTACTTTGGTCAAATAACTTCGTCAAATCAATATTTAAACTATTTTCAAACGGATTAGGGTAAATTTTGATTTCATTACTATTAAATTCATTCGAAATACTTGTAACCATTTTGATGTTTACTATAAAAATACTATCGCAACCAGCATCAGTTCTTACTTTTTTTATTATAGAAGTATCTTTGGTAATCAAATTCTCTTCATAATATTCACCATTATTTATAGCAATAGTAGTTTCATATTTTCTTATTGGTTCAACTTTAAAATTTCTTATATAAACGGAATCGCATCCTCCACCTGTTGTAAAATAATCAATTATAGTTGTGTCTGAGTTGATTTTAGTTTCAAATAACATAAATCCATTACAAACATATTTAATTTCTTCAAATGTCGGTGAAGGTAATACTTTAATATTAACTGTAATTAAACTATCACAGCCTTCGTTATTTTTAATTCTTTCTTCTAATTTAATATTTTGTGTATAAAAAACACCTTTATATCTTTCTCCAAAACAAATATCAATATTTTTTATAATTTTGGGTGCCGAAGAGACATTGACTACTCTGCGAAAAATACTATCACAGCCATTAAAAGAGACGCCTCTTTTTTCAGTTGAAAAACTTTTTACTAATCTTTGATTTTCAAAAACATCACCCTCGCAAAATTCCAAAATAGTTTCATTCAAAATTGGTAATTTAAAATCAACATTATATGTAACTATAGAATCAGCACCATTTTTTGCTTTATAAGTGAAATTAAACTTTTCTTTTTTATTTATAACTCTATTAATAAAAATCGTACCTTTACAAACGGTGGTATCTACGGATTTAAAATATTCTTGAATAATTTTCAAAGTTTGATTAACCCCAACATTTTTTATTTTTTTTCGTTCTCCATTTCTCCAAATAATTTCGATACTATCTATATTTGTATTCTCTGCCAAACCAAAATGTTGAGTTAATGTATTTTGAGAGTAATAAGTATCTCCTCCTCCGTGTATTTCTCTTTTATAAATTTTATCTTTGATAAATAAATTAATTTTACTACCTATAGCATTTCTATTAATAGTAGAACCAATTAATTTGATTTTGAGCCAATTTGTATTTGTGGATTGTTGAAGTACATTTTCATAGAATTCACAATTAGTAATATTTTGAGTTGTAACAACAACCGCAGTTGTGATTAAATCCATATCACCATCATTGTCAAAGTCAAAATAAGCACAACCTCGATTTTTATTAGGACTGTTAAATCCACTTATATTTGAAACATCGTCAAATTTTCCATTTTTAAGATTTTGATAAACTTTGTTACTGTCTCTTGGAAAGTTAGTCGGAGTTAGAAGATGACCATTTACAACAACTAAATCTAAAAAAGAGTCGTGATTTAAATCTACAAATCCACCACCCCAACTTGTTGGAGAAACGGAAGTATTGTTAACTGTATCAAAATATCTATCAATATGAGTTTTTGATTGAACTGTAACATTAGTAAATTTCTTTCCATCTATATTTTTATAAAATTTATTAGAATCTATGTTCGTTAAATAATAATCAGAAAAACCATCGTTATCATAATCTCCACTAAAAATTCCCATACTACTCATTCTATCACTTATACCAAAGTTAGCTGCTCTATCAACATACTTATTAAGAGTGGAGTCAAATACAAAGAGTTTATTAGGTCCATATAAACTACCAAAATCATTCCCCACATATAATTCAAAAACACCATCATTATTAATATCTGTGAATATGGTAGCAAGAGTACAACCTGAATCTTCTAAACCCCATTTAATAGTTTCATCTTTAAATTTTCTATTACCTTTATTTATATATAGTATATTAGGATGACATGGTTCACCTGGATTTGGTGAATAATTACCAAAATAAATATCCAGTAATCCATCATTATCAATGTCAAATAAGGTAACAGAGGTAGCAAAAGATTTAGTAGTTATCCCAGCTATTCCAGAAATATTTTTAAATTTTCCACTACCTTCATTGATAAAAATCAATGAAGGTTTATTACTTCCTACCGCAACAATAATATCATCTAAACCATCGTTATCAATATCTCCTATTGCTACTCCACTCGTCAATGATACTCCCGTAATATTAAAATCAGAGTTAGTAGTTACTTCTTCAAAAGTTTTGCCATTAATATTTCTATACAACTTATCTTTTATTAGTCCAGAAGTGAAATACAAGTCTTCAAATCCATCGTTATCAAAGTCAATAACTCCAACACCACCTGTCATTCCAATTGGGTCAAAAGCAGAATGTTTTAATTTTACATTTTTAGTTATTTCAACAAACTTAATATTTTGGCCAAATAAATTAATATTTGAAAAGATGGCAAATAAACCAACAAAAAATATTATGCTTTTTATCTTAAAGTTTCTTTTATAATTGAAATTAATTGGTGAAAAATCAGTTATCATAATTGTACTTTTTATAAAGATTTTGGAAAGAAATTTATTTATATTTTTTAATTAATAATAATGAGAAATTAAAAGTTTATAGTCTTTACCAAAACTTTTATTTTAGAATTTTGAGTAAAAAGTTTCTGTTAACATTATTAAATTGAATATTGAGAAGATAATTGTTAGAACTCAACTCATTTTTTAATTTTTGAAATTCAGATATTTCAAAATGATTAAATCCATTTTGAATGATTTTATTCTCATAATAAATTTTACTTCCCAGAATATCAAAAATATTAATCTGCAATAAATTATTCGTTAAATTAGAATTTTGAATATTGATATCAATAAATAAATTTTCATTTGCTTGAATCAAAGTTGGATAAACTTTAATTTCAAATAATTCATTGTTATTATTTTCAATAGATAAAGGTGTTTTGAGAGAAATATTAACTAAACTATCACATCCTTTATAACTTTGGAAAGTAAAAGTTAAGGTTGTATCAGTTGGGTAGTAGACATTTTGGTACAATCTATTTTCATCTAAATAATAAATTATATTTGTTTCATTTTTATTTTCTACATATAGGTAGCAAATATAAATACTATCGCAAAGATTTCCATTTTTTATTTTTTCTATGAATGTATCAGATTGGAATTGTGGGATATTTCTAAAATTTTCGCCATAACACAAGTTTTTTTCTTCTTTGAATGTTGGAGTAGCCAAAGTGTTAATTTGAAAATTTACTAAACTATCACATCCATTTAATGCAGAGTATTTTTTAGTAATTAAGGTATCATTTAATATGGTAATGTTGTTAAAAATGATGCCAACGCAAAATGACAATTCAATATTTTTAATAATAGGTTCTATTACTTCAATATTATAAGTAATAATACTATCTGCTCCATTTTTAGCAGTGAATGTTTTCTTAATACTTGTTGATTTACCTATAATTTGTCCTAAAAATTCACTACCTTTGCAAATAGTAATATTTTCAGTTAATTTATAATCCTGAACAATAGTAATTGTTTGATTGATATTTACATTTTTTAAAGTTTTCTTATCACCACCTAACCAGATAACTTCTATACTGTCTACTTTTTGATTTTTTGCTAATCCAAAATGTATGAATTGTGAACTTTGAGAAGTATAAGTACCACCACCACCATCGACTTCTTTCATTAACATTCTATCACCGAAATATATTTTAATTCTAGAACCGAAAGCGTCTCTGTTAATTGTACTTCCAACTAATTTTACTTTGAGCCAATTATTGTTATGTTGAAAATTATTTCTGTAAAAGATTGATCTACCAGTACCATCCTTTACAATGTTAACTACATTGACAATAATATCCATATCTCCATCGTTGTCATAGTCAAACATTGCTGCTCCTCTACTTCGTTCGGTATAGTTAAAACCGAGTTCATCGGAAACATCTTCGAAAGTTTTATTTTCAATATTTTTTAATACCTTATCAGGGTCACTATAATTGTAGGGTGATATTACATGTCCGGTAGTAACAAAAACATCCGTATAACTGTCACAATCATAGTCATACATCAATGCTGCCCAACTTGTTGATTCTATTTCTGACGGTAAATCTGGATTATAAGATTTTGGAATAAAAGGAAAAGTCATATTTAAGTTTCTGGCATTATCCAAAAAGGTATTATTTTTCTGATTTACCATTAGTACGTTATGTCTAATGTTTGTTAAGTAATAATCAAAATAACCATCTTCGTTTATATCAATTTTAGAAATCCCCATTCCATTAATGGGAATGTTAAATCCAGAAGTAAAACTTATATTTTTAAATAATTTTATTTTAGAATCATATTCAAAAATTGCGTTTGGACCTTGAGATAATCCAAAATCATTTACAACTAATAAATCTAAATCATTATCATTATCAATATCAGAAAATATAGTTCCCAATGTACAGCCTTTGTCACCAACTTTCTGAATAGACGTAACATCGGTAAAGGTACCGTCTCCATTATTTTGGTATAATACATTTGGTAAACCAGGCTCATTTGGTGAAGGACCGTAATTTCCTACATAAATATCCAACCAACCATCTTGGTTAAAATCATTAAAGGTTAATGCAAATGAGAATGTTTTGGAAGTAATACCTGCAATTTTAGAAACATTTGTAAAAGTGCCATCTTTATTATTTTTTAGTAAAATCTCAGGCAAATTACCACCAGTTCCTAAAATTATATCTCTAAACCCATCATTGTTATAATCACCAGTAGCTATAGCTGTAGTTCTTACTCCTTTCGTAAATTCTAATCCAGCCTGTATTGTAACATTTTTAAAAGTGCCATCTCCATTATTTTTGTATAAATGGTCGATACTAACACCACTTACCATATAATAATCTTCCAAACCATCATTATCAAAATCAAAAATAGCAACGCCAGAAGCCATCATCATTGGGTCAAAAGAATTATGATCTAATCCAACTTCTTTATTAATATTTTTGAATGATTGTGAATATGTTATAAATACAGACAGATTAAATAGAAAAGTAAGTATTATTAAATCATAAAATTTAGGTAAAAATTTGAATTTATTATTTCTTATCATTATTTTTTAATTGTTAATATTTATAAAAATTTTGTTTTATTATTTATTTCTAAATATAGTATAATAATAATTGATTAACAAATTATTAATCAATTTGTTACAAATAGTTAAAAAATAATTTGAATTATTTGAAATTTATTAACATATATATATATGTTGTTTTAAATTAATACTTAATTTTTCTTTAAATAAATATATATTCCCAAAACACATAAAATTAAAAGAGATGGAAACCAATCTCCGTATTGGGAATACAAAGTTAATTTATGGATTTTTGGAACTTTAAATTTAAAAAATGAAGAGGTTTGGGCTGGAATTTCATTTATAGAAGTACCTAATGGCGAGATAACACCTGAAACACCTGAATTCGCACATCGAACTAAAAATCTTTTGTTTTCTATGGCTCTTGCAGCCCCAATCAAATAATGTTGCCTTGGTCCAGGTGTACCATTATACCAAGCGTCGTTTGTTATGATTACAAATATTTCGGCACCCAATTCAGCAAAATTTGATACAAAACGAGGATAAATTGACTCTATACATATAATAGGAGCGATAGTAGCAGTTTTCTTGTTGTTTTCAAAAACAAGGTTTTTTTGATTAGTTCCGATACCCCAGGATGATATTCCAACACCCCAAGTAAACCAATTTTGTGCAAAACTAATAAGCTCCGAATGAGGTAATCTTTCTGCGAATGGAGTTAGTTTCATTTTTTGATAAATGTTTTTTTCTCTGAAATTATCAGTAGAAATACTGTCTAAATCTTTTGGATTTATTAACATTGCAGAATTATAAGGCTCATAATAACTTTCGCCAAAATATGGGCGTGCAGTTATTGTTTTATTGATACCGTAAGGAAATATTTTGATGTCTGTAAAGCCAGTCAATAAACTATACTTATTTTTAACAATGTCCTGTTTTAATACATCAATATTACGATTAGAATTTACACTCATATCAATAAAAGGAATTGCTGTTTCACTCCAAATAAATAAATCAATTTTGTCATTTTGGTAAATAGAATTGTTAAGAGTTTTAATACATTTATCTTGTAAATTCAAATGATTACTAATCTGTTCCATTCCTTGACCAGCCCACTTTTCCCAAGGATTTATATTTGGTTGAATTACTCCAAAGTTGATATAGTTTTTATCAATTTTGACATTATTTAATTTATCAATTTTATTTGAATTAACATTTTTTGTTTGTTCAATAATAAATTTAAAATTATAATATTGATAAGTAGAATAAATAAAAGGAGATAAAACAAAAAATAAAAGTATTAATATTGTATTTCGTTTATAATTGAAAAACGTAATTATGTTTTTTATATCGAATGTATTGTCATTGGTCTTTATATAATTAGAATATAAATCGTAAATTAAAACATTTATCATTAAGATGATAAAACTTGCTCCCCATATTCCTGTTATATCTATAAATTGTATCCAATTAATTGATTCTATTTGTGTATAACCCAATGTAATCCAAGGATAACTTAATTCTGTTTCCCCATGTAGCCATTCAAAAACAACCCAAATAAATGGGAATAAAAAATGTATTTTTTCTTTGAATTTTAAATTTTTATCAGTAGCTAATTTTTTGAGAGTTAGATATATCTTTATTGGAACCATAAAGAAGAAAGGGTGAAATATACTCAATAAAATTGCGGACATTAATAAATAAGGGTCAGTTTGCTTTTGGAAAGATCCAATACACCAATTTACTCCAATATGGTAAATTAGAAAAGTAAGATAAAGCACTAAAAATAAACTTTTATTCTCATTATTAATTTCAGCAAAATTTTGCTTTTTTTTGAAAGAAATAAAATTGTAATTATTAGATGAATTAAGTATCAATAATAGTGGAAGGAAGGAAATAAACGACAGAAAACTTAAATCAATTTTGTAAGAAGGTGGAAATGATATACTTAATAGTATTCCCGATAATAAAGCAAGATATTTGTATGACATCTATATTTTATTCTTATAAATGATGTTAATTAAATAAATGTTTAGATTTCACTCAAATAATAGATTTATTTAATTATTAATTATAACTTTATCATAATTATAAATATACCACTTGTCTTGAATTCTATTCATCATAAACTTATAAGTACTACTATAATCAAATTCTAAAGTTATATCTTCTTTATAGTTTGTTATAGTGTCATTTAATTCGTTTGTTATTGGTTTGTTTCTAATTATTCTAGTTAAACGAGCCATTTCATCTTTGTATTCGTACTTTTCAATAGCCAATAACAAATTATTTTCACTTGAAATATAATCCAACATAGCATAATGATTATTATTATCTGCTTCTAACTTAAATAAGTTTAATGTACCAATACTACTTTTAAAATCTGTATTAATTATTTTCTTCTCTTTAATAATTTCAGTTTTTCCACCAATAACAAAAATTTCACACGAATTAAGTGCAAAACTAAAGCTTAAAATACTAACAAATTTTCTATATTTTTTAAAATTTTGATTTATAGTAAAATTATTATCTAAAATTACAAATTTTTGATTTGTAAACAATGAATATAAATTATTTAATTTCATTAGTTTGTAAGAAAACCTCCAAGTTTTCAATTAGTTCCTTTAAAATAAGATTATTTTCAAGATGTTTTTCACGATTATTTTCGTGATTATTATCACTATTTTCTACAGAATAACTATCTTTCAATTTAACATTAAATGTATGATTACATTTTTCTAAAATCAGTAATTTAGTAATATCTTTTAAACCCGCATTAATTCTACTATTATAAATATCTTCTGCCTCGTTTAATTTTACAGTGAAATCTTGATTTCCGTGAACAATAAGCATGGGATTTTGGAAACTTATTACATTTTCAATTATTTCGTTTTTAGTAAAATTAATATCTTTATCATTTTGATAAGTATAATCCAAATAGAGTTTTTGATTATTAGGCTGTGCTGTCAACTCCATATAACCAGTTTGTCGCCATAAATCTTTTTGTCTATCTGTATTTCGATTAATTTGTGATATAGACGCCAACAAAATAATCTTATTAATATCTTTTCTTGTTTTAGTTAAAATAGTTGAAGTCGCACCCCCCAAAGAATGTCCTATTAATATAATCTCACCATTAAAATAAGTAGTTGGTGTCAATATTTCAACTAAATAATCTATTAATAAATTCAAGTCGGATATTTGTTGTGTTACGGTATTTTTTCTAAATATATCGCTGTCAAAAACTACTTTTTCTTGGTCAATTACTCCATTTAAAGAAAAATCAAAATTAACTGTTATATAATTTTTACTTAGTTTTTCACAAAGGAATGGTATAAATCCCCAGTTTCGATAACTTTTAAAACCATGTGAAAATATTACCAAAGGGTACTTTCCATCTATCGTGTTAGGTGAACGCAAATCAAAATTAATATCTAAATTTAGTTGATTTTTTAGGTTTAAATTATTTAGCATTGAATTTATTAATTAAAGAAAAGTAAAGACTATAAATATAAAAAGGAATATTTGTTAATTCTAATCTACTTTAATAAATTCTAAACTATTTTCTAAATTTGTAATTTTGTCAATTACTTCTAATATCATATTTGTGATTTTTACGTATTCTATTTTTTTTATTTTATCAAATGTATCTCTTGGAGTGTGATAATCTTCATGAATACCGGTAAAGAAGAAAAGTACAGGTTTGTTTTTTAGATAAAATGTTTCGCTATCACTTGGAGCTTTTCCACTTTGTTCTAAGTTTAGTTTGAAATTATAATTTTCATTAGTTTTATTTACTATATCAGTAAAACTTTTATCGGTGCCAACTCCACCAACAAGAATATTATCTTTGTAACGACCAATCATATCAACATTGATCATTGAAACTATATTATATTTTGTCATAAGTTCGGATTTGACAAAATATTTAGAGCCAAGTAAGCCTGATTCTTCTCCAGTAAAAAGTACAAACATCAAACTTCGTTTAGGTTTATTTTCATTAAAATACTTACTAATTGAAATTATGGCAGCAGTGCCTGATGCATTATCGTCAGCACCGAAGTGAATTTTGCCGTAAGATGAATTAGCCAATGAATTCATTGCACCTTCGCCAAGATGGTCATAATGTGCTCCAACTAATAGAATTTCATCTTTTAGCTTGGAATCTGTGCCTTCAATAAAACCAACAATATTTGAACTTTGAGTGTAAGTTACAATTAAATTCAGTTTTATATTAACTGTTGAATTAGCCAAAATAAAACTATTTGTTTTTTTGTCTGTATTTATTTTCTCTTCTACAATTTTTAGTTGAGCATTATTAGGAAAATATTTAGAAATTGTAGTTCTATTGCCTTGTAGTACTAAAATATCTTTCTTTTCTCCGTACTCAAAATACTCAAGTGGCATAAAAACATTAGCAGAATCACCTTGAGTTTTTAGAAAAATAACAGCTTTGGCACCGTGCTCAAAAGCATTTTTGATTTTATAAGAATAACGAGTAAAAGGCTTAAATTTTGAGTCTTTTTTATCTCCATCAGGAGAGTCAGTCAAAATAATTACTGCCTTACCATTAACATCTATTCCTTCGTAATCATCATATTTTAGGTCTTTGGCACTTATTCCGTAGCCCAAAAATGCAATTTCACCTTCAAAATTTCCGTTATTAGACATACTCATTGGAGACCAATCTACACCGTTTGTTAATATATTCATTCTTGGTTTGATTTTCTCAATTGGAACACCTAATTTTGGAATAATTATATTAAAACTCAAACTTGAAGACCCATCATAAGAATAATTAGTTGGCAAGTCAAAGATTTGTTCATAATTGTTTGTAATGTCGTTTAGTCCATTTTCTTTATATTTTGTAACTAAATAATCTTGGACAGTTCTAAATGTTTCTTGTGTGGGTTTTCGCCCCTTAAATTCACTTGAAGATAATTGTTTTAAATTTTCAATTAAATATTCTTCATTTATGAATTGTGAGTATAACTCAAATGAAAAAAATAATTGAGATATAAAAAGAATTATAAATACATTCTTTAAATTATTTAATTTAATAACTTTTAATATATTTATATTTTGTATATTATTTTTAAGTATGTTGTTTTTAAGTACATTATTTCTAGTAAACAAATTTTTGCTATTTCCCATTCTATGCTCTAAACTCTTAACATTTCACAAATTTCAAAACTTAACTATGTCAAAATTAAGACTTAAATTCTTCAATAGCAAAAGATAAATCATAAACTTCATTTTCTGGAAAATTATTTTTTATTATACTTGTTGCAATTGCAGAACGATAGCCGCCTTTGCAATGCACAATAATTGGTTTTGTAGTATCAATTTTACTATATATTTCTCTTAGATTTGGCAAAGGGAAATTTTGCGAGCCATTTATTATTGCACCATCTTTATATTCACCAAAATTTCTTACATCAATAATATTATAATCATTTATATTATTTTTGAAATTTTCTAAATCAATTAATTTTATAGATTTGTTTTTATTTGATAATCCAGAATAAGCAATTTCTATATTAAATTCATACCCTATTTTTGCAAGTTTAGAAATCAATACTTCTCTTTCGTCGGAGTTCTCAGCTATTAAATAAAACTTTTCGTTTGGTGAAACAAGAGTACCAACCCAAGTTTCAAATTTTAAGTCGTTAGGTATATTTATAGCACCTTGGAAATAACCATTTTTAAATTGGTCTTGTGGGCGTGCATCGATGATAAGAATATTTTTTTCTAGTTGATTAAAAATATCTTCTCTTTTTACAGAATTTATACTTTCTTGATAATTTGGAGCACCTTTTTTGTTCAAGTCAACATCATAACCAAAATACTTTGGTATAAATGGTTGGTCTTCTGTCAATACTTTTACAAATGTATCAACATCATAATTTTGGAGGGCATAATTTGTTTCAATTTCTTTTCCTATTGTTGACTCCAAGTCATTAGAAAGGTTTTTTCCACATAATGAGCCAGCACCATGTGCAGGATAAACTATTACATTCCTCTGTAAATTCATCAACTTATTACGAGTAGAGTAATACATATCTCTGGCTAAATCTTCTCTTTTACTTGTTATAAACCCAACATCTTCTCTTAAATCTGGTCTACCCACATCTCCAACAAATAAGGTATCACCTGTAAAAATAGACTGCTGTTTGCCATTTTCATCAATTACCAAAATAGAATTACTATCTGGGCTATGACCAGGTGTATGAAGATTTTTTAGAGTGATTTTCCCTAATTTTACTTCATTATCATCATCAAATACTTGATGTTCATATTCTGCACCCAAGAGAGAATTTACTAAAATTTTAGCTCCAGTTAATTTATGTAACTCAAGATGTGAGCTTACAAAATCAGCGTGAGGGTGAGTTTCTATAATATATTTTAGTTCTGCGTTATTTTCTTTGATAAAATCTAGATAAGGTTTTGGGTCTCTGGCTGGGTCAACTGTTGCCGCTTCATTACCAGAAATAATAACATAAGAAGCGTGGGCTAAGCCATAATCGTAAAATTGTTTGATAATCATTTTAAATCCTTTGTAGTTGTAAATGTAAATTATTGTTGTTTTAGTTTTTACTTTTAAGTGGTTTGGTTATTTTAATTAATAAATTCTTTATAAAAAATGGTAAAAGAAGCGATTATTAAGAAATATCCGAAATATTTTTTTGTTTGTTCTGCTTTAATTTTAGTAGCCAACTTTAATCCAATTACGATTCCTACTATTGCAATGAAAGTAAATATTATAAGAAAAGTGAAGTCAATATTAGTATCTGGTTTGTAAGAGCTTATAAATCCAATGATAGTTTTTATGCTTATAATTGCAAGTGAAGTGGCGACAGCAATTTTAACATCAATTTTTGAAATTAAAACTAAGGTCGGTACTATCAAAAAGCCACCACCCGCTCCAACCAAACCAGTTATTAGTCCATCAAAAAGACCTTGTAATACTAATATTATTTTATCAAAAACAGTTGGATTACTTAGCATTAAATCTTGTTTTGGTTTACTATTATCTTTATTTATTATCATTGATATTGCTGCTCCAAGCATCAATACCGAAAATAATAACATAATAAACTTACCTTTGGTTAGAGAAATATAAGGCAAACTTATTATTTCTGGAATTAAATCTAAAATAAATGTTCTTGTAATAACGACTGAAATTACAGACGCAATTCCAAAATAAATAAGTGCATTAAAATCAACTAATTTATTTTTAAAACTTTTAAATGCACCAATTGAACTCGAAATGCCAACAACAAACAATGAATATGTAGTTGCCAGAATCGGGTCTATACCTAAAATATAAACGAAAATAGGCAGTGCAAGTATTGACCCACCTCCACCTAATGCACCTAATAATAAGCCCACTAAAATCGCTAAGAAATATGAAATGACTAAACTTATTTCCACTTTTTCAATCTCGATATAACAATTGTTATTTATGACGGATTATATTAGATTTATTACACTTCTAACTTCTTTTGTATTGATAGTTGATAATTTTTGTGATAATTTATTTGTGTGGAATTTATCAATGATATAACAGATATCATTGTTAAATTTAGGAACAAAACATATTTTTCAATTTTTTTTCAATTACTCGTCTCTATGTAACTATGAATCTACAAGAAGAAATAAATAAACGCAAAACTTTCGCTATTATATCTCACCCTGATGCAGGTAAAACTACTTTAACAGAGAAGTTTTTGTTATATGGTGGAGCTATTCAGACTGCAGGAGCAGTAAAATCAAATAAAATTAAAAAAACAGCTACTTCCGATTTTATGGAAATTGAGAAACAAAGAGGTATCTCTGTTTCTACGGCAGTTATGGTTTTTGATTACAATGGTTTTAGAATTAATTTATTGGATACACCTGGTCACAAAGATTTTGCTGAAGATACTTATAGAACACTAACCGCTGTTGATAGCGTGATTTTAGTCGTTGATAGTGTAAAAGGAGTTGAGGCACAAACTGAAAAATTGATGGAAGTTTGTAGAATGAGGAACACCCCTACAATCGTTTTTATTAATAAAATGGATAGAGAAGGTAAAGATTCGATTGAACTTTTGGACGAAATTGAGCAGAAACTAAATATTAAGGTTTGTCCATTGAGTTGGCCCATAAGTAGAGGTAGCACTTTCAAAGGTGTTTATAACATTTATAGAAAAAACATAAACTTATTTTCTGCGAATAGAACAAAAGTAGAAGATGATGATAAAATTTTAAAATTTGATGATTTGAACGACCCAGTTATAAAATCTAAACTTGATACTTATATCGGTAAACTTCAAGAAGAATTAGAGATGGTGGAAGTTATTTATGATAAATTTGATAAAGAAGAATATCTTAAAGCTAATATAGCACCAGTATTTTTTGGTAGTGCAATTAATAATTTTGGTGTAAGAGAATTATTAGATACGTGTTTAGAGATTGCTCCTTCACCATTACCGAGAATGAGTAATAGTCGTATGGTAGAGCCAAATGAAAATAAATTTACTGGATTTGTTTTTAAAATACATGCAAATTTAGACCCAAAACATAGAGATAGAATTGCATTCTTGAGAATTTGCTCTGGGACTTTCGAAAGAAATAAGTTTTATTATCATCCAAGATTAAAAAAAACAATTAGATTTTCATCTCCAGCTACATTTTTTGCTTCCGAAAAAAATATTATAGATGAAGCATTTCCAGGTGATGTAATTGGGCTTTATGACTCTGGCACATTTAAAATAAAGGACACTCTAACAGAAGGTGAAGAATTAATATTCAAAGGTATTCCAAGCTTTTCGCCAGAGATTTTCAAAGAATTAATCAATTCTGACCCACTAAAATCCAAACAATTAGCAAAAGGAATTGAACAGCTTACAGATGAAGGCGTTGCTCAGTTATTCGAACAAAATATGGGTTCCACTAAAATTATTGGTACAGTTGGAGATTTGCAATTTGAAGTAATTCAATATAGATTGCTCCACGAATATGGTGCTTCTTGTAAATTTAAGCCACTAAACTATTACAAAGCTTGTTGGATTACTTCAAATAATCCAGCAATTTTGAATGAATTTATTAGACTCAAATCTCAGAATATTGCAAAAGATAAAGATGGATTACCAGTATTTTTTGCAGATTCCTCTTGGCTTTTAGAAAAAACAATTGACAAAAACCCTGAAATTGAATTTCACTTTCTATCAGAATTTTCAAGAGTTGATTAGAATAATAATTGTAAGATTGCAAGAGACCTAATTATTATTAAAATCCTGCACTCAATTACCCTGTATTTTATTTTTTCTTAATTGTAGAGACGACCGGCGGGTCGTCTTTCTACTCTTAAATTTCCTGCTAAATCTTAAATTTTCGTGTTTAGGGTGTGCTTCTCCTCCCAAAATCCTGCACTCAATTACCCCCTTTTTTAACTTTTTTCTTAAATTCCCCTTTATGGAGGGGTGGCAGACGCAGTCTGACGGGGTGGTCTCTTTATTTTCTTATCCCCTCCCAAATCTTAAATTTTCGTGTTTAAGGCTGAGTTCTCTCCCCAAATCCTGCACTCAATTACACTGTATTTTATTTTTTCTATTTTGTAGAGACGACCGGCGGGTCGTTTTCCTAATCCTAAATTTCCTGCCAAATCTTAAATTTTCGTGTTTAAGGCTGAGTTCTCCTCCCAAAATCCTG
>JBDNHS010000031.1:0-2388 GCA_041688685.1 Kapaibacterium sp. (SeqCode) | reverse complement strand
CGAATCAACCAAAGTCATAGTTCCTTTTTCAAAACCTAAGTTTGAAATTTCTTCATCGCTTACTTCAAATTGAATATCAACTAAAGCATTTCCCAATCCTACTAATTGAATATCTTTTTGCATTTCGTCCTCTTTTAACTTTATTAGTTAATTTATTTTAATATTTTGTTTTATTAATTTTAATAGTTTTTATTAATTTAGTTTTTACGATATTGCTTTTCTAACTAAAAACTAACATAAATCACCAAATTCAACGCCTGCTTGTTTTAGAGACATTGGTAAAAGTGATAATTCGGTAAATCCAGGTACAGTATTTACTTCCAAACAATGAGCCAAATTTTCATCATCTAATCTGAAATCAATTCTACTATAACCTATACAACCTGTAATTCTATGAGCAGTTACAGCCATATTTTTAATAAAGTCGGTAACATCTTCTGATAATTCAGCAGGACATATATACTCAGTTTTACCTTTTGTATATTTATTTTGATAATCGTAAAACCCATCAACTGGTTTTATTTCTACAATTGGATAAGCTTTGTTATCAACAACAGCAACTGTTATCTCTTTACCTTCAATAAATGTTTCAACTAAAACTTCATTACTATACAAGCCAGCTAATTTTATTCCTTCATAAATATCATCAATATTACCATCTTTTACTACAGTTAGACCTATAGTTGAGCCACCTTCATTAGGTTTAATTACGACATTTTTACCAATATCACTTCTAATTTCATCAATTTTATCGAATAAGTTCTCATCTTTCGGATTAACCATCGTCCAATTTGGTGTCATAATGCCAGCAAGATTAAATAATAGCTTAGAAGTCCTTTTGTCCATACATATAGCACTTGCTTTAACACCACTACCAGTATATTTTACACCCCTTAATTCAAGTAAAGATTGGATTCTGCCATCTTCGCCACAACTTCCGTGAAGAACTATAAACGCACAATCAATATTATCAAAATGCTCAGAATTAATACAATCAATTAAATTCCTTTGATTCATTGAATTTATTTCTTCTAATGTTGGGAAAGTATTTGATACTTCTAAATTTTCATAGTCAAGAATACAATCCACTCCCAAAGCTGGATCTATTGCAATAACATTATAACCTTTTTCTTTAAGTGATTTGGCAACGGCTATACCACTTTTTAACGAAACATTTCTCTCTGGTGAAATTCCACCCATCAAAACAGCAATATTCATTTATATTTATTTTCCTTTAAATAAATTAAATAATAATTTATTATACTTTAGTAGTTTCAAGATATTCAAGATACATTTTTTTTAAGTTTTTTACATCTTCCCAAACAAAATGCTTCCAATTTGGGTTCCTCAATAAAGCAGCAGGATGATAAGTAACCATAAGTTTTCTATTATGATAATTTAAAATTTTTCCCCTCACATCTTGCATTTTATGCTTGGATTTTAATAAAGTATCAACTGCAGTTAATCCCAAAGCAACTATAAATTCTGGGTTTATTAATTCGATTTGTTTTAATAAATAAGGCTCACAATTCTCTACTTCGTTACTTGTCGGTCTTCGATTATTAGGAGGTCGGCACTTAATTATATTCGCAATAAATACTTCATCTCTACTTAAATCAATTGATTCTAATATTTTTGTTAATAATTGACCAGCTCTGCCAACAAATGGTAAACCTACATTATCCTCATCTGCACCAGGAGCCTCTCCAATTATCATTATTTTGGCTTTAGGATTTCCACTTCCAAAAACGAATTTATTTCTACTCAAACCTAATTCACAACTCACGCAATTGCAAATAAGTTGGTTTAGATTGGATAAATCATTTGTGTATTTCCAACTCTCATCAAGTTTGATTACATTTGGATTATTTGATGTTTTATTAGTAGTTTGTTCAGTTATTGATTGTTTTATACCATCAACTTTACTATTTTTGATTATTGGACTTGAATTACTATTAATATTAATATTACTATTAATATTACTATTAACACTAATAGTATTACTTTTGGGTTTTTTGATATTTGTTGGAAGTTTGATATTAGTTAACTCATCTATAAGTTCGAGTGTAGAATTGTTTAATGTAAAATTACCAAATTGGCTTTCGTCATTTTTTATTTTTCTTTCTACTTGATTTAAAATTTCAGTTATGTCTTTTTTCATCATACAATTTACAAAATATTTTTTTTTATTTTAAATATTAGGAAGTCTATTTTCAAGAATCATTATGTTTTGGTGTAAATCTGTCTAAAGTGAAGTTTTCACCTAAATATCTTTTTCGCACTTCTTCATTCGATGAAACAAACTCAGCAGTGCCAGAAATAAAAATACTTCCATCAATCAATATATTAGCTTTATCAGTTATAGAAAGAGTTTCGTGAACATTATGG
>JBDNHS010000030.1:0-1230 GCA_041688685.1 Kapaibacterium sp. (SeqCode) | reverse complement strand
GTTCAAAGGAAAAATTAGCTTTGATAATACAATCTGTAGAATTTTCAGCTGGTAGAATACCTATAATAGCTGGTACTGGGTCTTATAATACTGCAGAGTCAATAGATATGACTGTATTAGCAAGGGAACACGGAGCAGATGCTGTATTACTTGTTGCACCATATTATAATAAGCCATCACAAGAGGGATTATATTATCATTACAAAGCAATAGCAGATGCTGTTGATATTCCACAAATATTGTACAATGTACCAGGGCGTTCTGCTGTAAATATTAGTGCAGAGGTACAATTAAGACTTGGTGAAGAATTTACAAATATTGTTGCTACCAAAGAAGCAAGTGGTAATTTAGAACAAATAATGGAAATCATCAGAAACGCTCCAGATAATTTTAATGTGTTATCCGGTGATGACTCAATTTCATTACCAATAATTTTGATGGGTGGCACAGGAGTAATATCAGTTATTTCAAATTATGCACCTAAATTATTTAGTGAATGTATAAATGAAGCTTTGAATGGTAATTATGATTTGGCATTAGACCTTCATTATAAATTATTTGACTTAATGAAATTAAATTTCGTTGAGCCAAATCCTGTCCCTGCCAAAACCATATTATCTATGATGGGAATGTTAGATGAGGTTTATAGATTACCATTGATACCAATTACTGATTTTAATAGAGAAAAATTAGCAAATGCTATAAAACAATTAGGTTTAGTATAGATTTGTTAGTTAGAAAGACAATTTCAAATTTTTTGTAATTCTAAAAATCATAAAACTACATATAATAATTAATTTATAAATGGATAATCAGAGTATAAATCATAATACTGATATATATAAAATATTAGATAAATTAACTTCCAAAAATTATAAAACTACAGTTGATTTATTAAAATCATTGGTAGATGGTCTTGTTAAAAGCAAACACTTTAAAATCAATGGTGGCAGGGTCTGGATTTTGGACAAAGAAACTAATAGTTATGTATTGTTATATCAAGTTGGATTAAAGAGTACTATTCCAGAAGGTTACAGACAATCTCTTGAAGAACAACATATTTTTACTAATTTAGCTAACCTTTTGCAAAATAAATCTATAATTGCTGATGAAACTGATACAATGCTAATTAACGCTGGTGTCAAAAATTATGCATTAGTAGGAGTAGGTGAAATTAAAAGATTAGATAATGGTAAATATTATGAATATTTATTGGGATTCAATGCTGAG
>JBDNHS010000234.1:0-2482 GCA_041688685.1 Kapaibacterium sp. (SeqCode) | reverse complement strand
CATATACGAATTTGTAAATAATATCTAAAAGTTCCGTAATATTATTATAATTTATACTCATTATATTAAATATTTAATATAATGAGTATAAATTATAATAATATTACGGAACTTTTAGATATTATTTACAAATTCGTATATGAACCAAATAATGAAATTTTGGAAAATTTTATATATAAAAGATTGGAACCTGAAAATATTTCTTTTAATGACCTAATAAAAAATAGTGACTTTGAATATCAATATGTACTTAACACTTCTTCAGCAGATAAACCAAATTTTGAACTATTAGACTCTATAGTGGATAATTCTAATAATAAAAAAATAATATTAAAAAAATATTTACAAACAAAACCAGTTTTAGTAATTGTTCAAAAATATAAAAATAATTTATTAGGAACAACGAGTATTATTGACTTGTATTATGAATTATTTATGAATCAAATTATTTCAGAATTTATAATTTTTGATAAAATTCCATTTTATCTTATTAATGTTTGTAATTTTAATATAAGTTCAGAAATATTAATGGCTATACCCGAATTTAGAGATTTGGTTATAAAAGAATATAAATTATTTGACCCATCCGATACAAATGTAAATTTTTGTATTAGCTTATATGAGCATTATAATCAATATATTACTTTAAAAGAATTATTAAAAACTAATTTGACTGATGAAGATATTTCTAACATACTATTTCAAGTTCTATTTTCACACGCTTATTTAAATTATAAATTAGGTGATTTCAGACATAATACATTCTCAATTGATTCATTTTTAGTTTCAAAATTAGAAACTCCACAAAATTTTAATTTGACACTGGGTGATTTAAAATTTAAATTAAATAATACTAAATATTTATGCAAATTGTTTAATTTTAGAAATTCATTATTTGATAAATATACAAATGATTATAATTGTATTATTGATAATCCGTCGTACGATATCTATATGTTTTATAAATCATTATATGATTACACAAAAAAAATTAATATAAATTTTAATAAAATAAAAATAATTATAAGTAATTTTATTCCATTGATAATTCTTGAAGAAAATTTACTTCCCGAAAATAATTTTATAAATAAATATCCACAATCCATTATTCCATCTCAGATTTTAGCAAAAAATAATTTCTTTTCTAGTTTTATTAATATGGATATTAAAAATCATTTACGACAATTAGAATCTGATAAAAAATTAATTGGTGGAGTTATACAATCCCTTACCGAAAATTCCGATAACATTAATATGGTAACCAACAAAACTACAAATAATCAGGAATTGGGAAAATCTAAAAAATCTAAAAAGACTTCTAAGAAAGCCTCTAAGAAAGCCTCTAAGAAATCTTCTAAGAAATCTTCTAAGAAAGCCTCTAAGAAATCTTCTAAGAAATCTAAAAAATCTCACTCTAAAGTAAAAATGGCAAGAGAAACTATGGATTCTGATAGAAAGGATAATAATAAGGATAATAATGATGAGAGAAAAAAAGTCAGAGATGAAGAACAAGAAGAAGTTTATGAGGAAGTAGATAACATAGATGAAATTACTCCAGACCAAGAAAATCAAAATGATGATTTACTTTCTAATGGAGATGACGATAGACAAAAAGTTCCAATGGACGATACAGAAAAAGGATTAGGTAAAAAATCTAAAAGCACATCTAAAAAAACATCTAAAAAAACATCTAAAAAAACATCTAAAAAAACATCTAAAAAAACATCTAAAAAAGGCTCAAAAGGTGCTAATAAACTTAGAAGAGAAATTATGAATTTAGAAAATGAAATTAAGTATAGGGAAGAAAAATTAAAATTAAAGGCAAAAAATAAAAAAGATAATAATTCAACAACAATTTCATTTAACTTCTCAGATTCATCATCTGTAAAATCTAATAAATTAGAAAACGGATTGTCAAATAAAAATAATGCTATGATGCAACAACAACATCAACAACATCAACAACAACAACAAATGCAACAAATGCAATACCCACAACAAATGCAACAATCAAAGCCAAATATTATGTTACCATCTACCGATTTACCAATGGGGAACAGACAAAGAATTGGAGCAAATAATGACATCAATGCAATTTGACAAAATTTAAATGAAGATCAATTAATTCCAGTCTTACCAGAAATGCAACAAATGTTTGATATGAATCAATTAGAAATGCAACAACAACAAGCATATCAAAGAGGTCAAGCACCAATAGATAATTATAATGGACAACCACAAATTATGGATCAATCTATTGTTAATATGGCAAGAAATGGTAAATTACCACTTCCTTTATTAAACGGATTTCAAATGTCTCCGGGCATGGGCATGGGCATGGGCATGGGAGGTATGGGAGGCATGGGAGGTATGGGAGGTATGGGTAGTAGGGGCATGGGCATGGGAGGTATGGGCAGTATGGGCATGAATACAGGTGTTCCTATGGCCGATAATATTTTTGAAGCCGGATTCCAAGGAGCTG
>JBDNHS010000233.1:0-2718 GCA_041688685.1 Kapaibacterium sp. (SeqCode) | reverse complement strand
TATTTGAATTAGATACTATCGGATTAACAATCACAAATTTTAATGAATATATTAATGAAAAAATACTTAAAAAAGGTGATTTTATTGATACGTCAAATATTGACATTAAAGGTAAATCTAATACTTTATACATTGATGGGAAAATAAATAAAAGAATCAATTATAATATTTCTACATTTAACTCTATTTTGGGAAAAGATCTAAATGATTTTTGGGTTACCGAACTTGGAGTTACTTGGTATGTAAAAGATAACTTGGGTGAAATTCTATATGAAAAAAATGTAAACTGTAAGTCTGGCGAATTTGTCATACCGCTGGAAAATTCTGAAAAAACAATTGAAATAATATTTGAAGATGCGATTCATAATTCCTTTTTAGAATTATTTAGTGATGAGAATTTTGAAGATTTAAGCAAGATTAAATAAATAGAAACACCTTCACTCTAATTCCAAACTACTACTTAACTATACAAAAATAGACAAAGGGTTAATGTTGCCAACAAAATTTATTACCGCCACTGGCTGCCCTGGAACATTGTTTACCTTTTTTTGTAGTTGCTTGACACTGCCCACAATAGTATTCTTCAACCTTTTTTTATTTTATTTTATTTATTATAGGTTTTAATTTAACAATACTATCAATCATAACTAATGTATCTGATAATACAAGAACAGAATCTTTTTTTGTAATATTTTTCTTTTTTGTTGCATTTAAAAAAGAAAATGATACAATAAATATTAATAAAATTATTAATTTATTCATTTTTACTCTCCAAAAAGTTTTCAATTTCATCATTTATATAATCTAAGAAATTATAACCGGTACTATACTCTATTGACTTGACTGAAGTAATGTATTTTTCCCATTTATCACTTCTGATACCTGCAATATTTGGCATCTTAACTGCTATAATTCTAGTATTTTTAGTAATATTTTTTCTATTTTGACCTTTTTCTAGTACTAATGCAATTTTATAACAAGTATCAGGAATAGCTACAATGTTATTGATAAATGAATCAGTACTATAAATACCACCAGAAATAATAAATATTTGTTTATCTTCTTCTTTACATAATTTCTCTAAATAATATTCTAAATTGAGCCAAACACCACGATTTAAATCTGGAGTTTGAGGTAAAATGTTTGACATAAAAAAAGTAGATTTATTGTCATCAACAGTTTTAGTTCTTTCTTCACTTCTAACTTGATGACCTCTGTCATAACCACTATTAGTATAATCTGTATGTTTAATTTTCTTATATAAAGCAGGTAATGAATTATCAGTTAAAAAGCTACCATCAAAACGAGGTACATCGCCAAACCAATCTGAATTCATCTCCCAACATACCCAATTAGGAACCCCTAATATATAATTATAACTCAAACAATATTGTGGTCTAATAATTAAATAATCATCAGTACTATCTAAATCTTTTGGAATGCCTAATTCTAAATGAATACTTGGTGAAAAAATTGAATCAAAATCTGACTTATTATTACTTATTACATCATTATTACATGAAGTAAACACTAATATTAACATTAATATAATTAAATTATTCATATTATACTTTTATTTCTTTTTTTTACTTTCATAAACTTTTTTACCTTTGTCATTTATGTGATATTTACCACCTCTAGGACCAGTTTGAATAGATGATGGTTGATTATTATATTGTATTGAGTTCAATTCGTAGTCTATTTTTTGTTTATTTCTACTTCTTATTTCATTAATTTTATTTTCGTACTGCACGTAGTTGGTAAAAGAATTATTAAATTTTAATAAACTATCATTTTGTAATAAGTCCATTTCCGTTTCAGTAATTATATCAGTTATATGAATAAAAATATTATTCATATTGATTGAAGAATCTATAAATATATAAAAATTATCTGTATTGGAATTGCTTTTGTATACTTGATAAGATGCATCAGCTACCTCACCGCTTATATTTAAAGGAATGTAAGTTAAATATTTATCATTAGCAAATCTATAATCATTATTGATATTTAATGAAGTTTGACTCCAGTTTAATTCATATGAAAAAGCAGATGCTTTAACATACATTAGCTTTTGTTCATCATATATATATGGAGAAATACAAGCATTTAAAGATAAAAATAATAATAAAATAAAAATAATTTTAAACATAAAACCCACCAAAAAAAAAAAACATATAACTTATTAAAGAAATTTAGTAATTTTTATATTAAAAAAAAAATATTATTTGCATTTTTCTTGTTTTTGCCAAATTAAGTATGTAATAAAACGTAACAAAGGAAAAAATTTTTATTTAAATATGAAAAAATATGTAGTTCTTACAAAAAAATTATGTAATTTACACATTGTCGCAAATGTAAATAAAATTATTTGTATGATTACGACTTATATTATATTTTTTAAGTTATTTATCTTTTGTATTAATCAAAAAATTAAAAGTAGGAGACTTAATGTCTATTAAAAACAAAAACAAAATTATTCATTTAGTGAATAATGAAACACAAAAAATAAAGAAACCCTTAGAATTTAAAGTCGATGATGAGTTTGAAAATTATTATCCAAATCAATTGGAAAATGAGTCAGATATTTATTATAAATTATTTATTAATTTTTTAGAAGAGAGAAATTTTAACAAATTGGCAGAAATGGTTAAAATTAATTATAATAAAAGAGTTTCAAGAAGGCAATTATTTAATATTGCAAATAAAAATAAATGG
>JBDNHS010000232.1:0-3045 GCA_041688685.1 Kapaibacterium sp. (SeqCode) | reverse complement strand
TTATTTTTATAATTATAAATATATTTCAATTTTTTATAAAGTATATTATAAATAGTATAACCTGATATTTATGTTATCAAAACATCCTATTCCTGATCAGAATATATTTAATTTACGTACTATGTGCAAAAATAAATATACATCACGTACAAAACAAAATGTTTTTATCTATGGTTTAATAAATGATATTGATATTGATAAAATTATTATAAATCAGAATCCTACGAATATAGAGATAGATACTGATTGTTCAAATACTGATTGTGAGAAACAACGAATTACTAATTTGTCCGTTGACTTTACCAAATTCAAATTAGAGGATGTTTCTGAATGCAAAATAATAAGCAAAGTATCCGACGATAGCACTAGTATATCAAAAAAATTTATTATTGCTATTGATAATGATGAATGTATTGGTTCATGGGGGGATATGTCCATGTTATATTCTATGCTTAAAATAGAATTCAAAAAAGAACCGAGTATTGAAATGTTTACGGATATTATGGTTAAAACTGGTTCTGTAAGACCGTATGTTAAAGATTTGTTTGAAAAATTATTAGAACTTAAAAAATGTGGCATAGTCTATAAAATATTTATGTTTACTGCGTCATCTAATGACAATGGATGGGTATTTTATCTTTCTAAAATTTTAGAAAATTGGATAGGACAAAAATTTTATGATGGAATTTTTATATTTATGTAAAACCAGTTCATGGTCATGCAATAATATTTAATAAAAAATATATTAAATATACTCCGACAAAAAATTATACAGGTACAGATATAATTAAATATGTATGTTATGATTCTAATGGAATTGTTTCAAATAATGCAAGATTAATAATAAAAATAAACCCTATTTCATCAACTACTAGTCATTGCGTATCAAATAAAATATATAATGATATGGAAGTATTTGACAGTCCATTGCTCGACACATTGTCATAATTTTTTACTAATAAGAGTAGAAAATTTATAAAAATATTAGATGTTTTTGGTGAATCGTCGTCTGATGTATCCGAAAAATCTAAAAGTAAATCAAGTTTATCTGAATTAAGAACTGATGCATTTGACACAATTAGTTCTGTAAATTCACAAAAATCATCAAAATTATTTTATGAATAACAAATATATATGTAAAAATTAAAAAAATAATTACATTATTCATTACTAATTATATTATAGCACATTATAAAATGACATCAATAAAGGACACATTTTTATGGATATTAGAATTAAATTATAGATTTTGATTATTGTTGGATGGTCTAATTATAAGGCTGAGCATATTTTTTAACAAATAATTTATACTAATTAATATTTTGAAGTAGTTGAATCAAATATTGATTATTTGAATTTGCAAATCTTTTTCTCTCTTCCGAATCTAGATATATATAACTAGGTATTATTTCCGCGTCCACACAAGGTATTACTTTTTTAATGAGTATTTTTTTATTACTATTTATTTGTATTAGTGTTAATGAATCCACATCATTATTTTCATAAATAATTTGATATATTTTATTTAATATAAACACTTCTACTACACATGTAAAAGGCACTTTTATTCCAAATAATACATTCAAATAACCATCATTTTCATAATCTTTCAATTCATTCCAATAATGTTGTCCAGGAGTTTTTATAATAATTTTTTCTAATAATATTGGTAAGTTAGTTAATGAATTATTCAAATAAAAGTTATTATCTAATATTATAGGACATTGAATATATAGCTCATTTATAAAATTTGGCAAATTACTTAATATATCCAATACATAATTATTAACTGTGGAAATTTCTAGTTTAATTTTATTTTTATTTTTTGAAATTAATAATAAAATATCCCTACACCTAAAACTACAATACAAATATTCTAAGTAACTCAAGTTAATTTTATCAAAAAAATTAATTATTGATGAAAAATCTTTGACCAACACATTGAAAATTTTTAGAATATTAATATTTTCATATTTAATATTATCATTAAAAAATTCATCATTTGAACATATTTCAATTACATTGTTTTTGCGTAGAATTGGTTTTTTCGTACACGCGTTCATTTTATAATATATATGTATATATAAATATATATATTATTTTTAAATTAAAATATTTTAGTTTCGAAATTATGCTATTCTTAAAACATTATAATCTGTTATATAATTTGTATCATATATGATATTTTGTCTAATGCCTTTTTTTATAATATGTTGTTCTTCTGAACCAGATTCATGTATTAGTGTTAATGAATCCACATCATTATTTTCATAAATAACTTGATATATTCTGTCTTCCTCAAAAAATTTTGTCCTAACTATCATTTTACATCCAAAAGGTAATTTAGCCCCAAACAAAAAGTTTAGCATACCTTTGTTTTCTAACTCTTTAGTGGTTATTTGTTCACAACATACATATTTAATTTCTATATTTTGTAACTCGATGGTAGATTTACAAATAAATTATTAGGTATGTAGTTCGAGTATATTAAATCAAACATTGATTGTTTAATATATATAGACTCTATACACTGAGGCAAATTTATTAAAAATGGTTTTATTAAAGTAAAATTTATATGGGATAAACAGAGTGTAATTTTGCCATCAACTAATTTTATTTGAATTTTTGTTTTCCCAAGATTAAAATTACAGTATAACAAATTTATTTTGTGTAAATTTAAATTATCAAATAATTGGTTGATAGTTTCTAATTTATCAAGTGTTATATTATTTAAAATTAAACTTGATAAATTTTGATGTTGGATAATATTTTCTACATAATGTATTGTCAATATTTATATTTATTATATCTGAATATATTTCTGTCATTAATCTTATATATTATTTTATTTTTAATACTATTTATTATTTTATTTTTAATACTATTTATTATTTTGCATAATGCATTAAATAATCTGGTGGATGTAATACAAAAATCGAAGTTATTAATCCAAAAATTAACATTCCCTGTGCACTAAGAGGATTAGCAAAGCAAGATTTTTCTAATTTACCAGTTACAGTTCTAAATAATTTAGGAATAACTAAT
>JBDNHS010000231.1:0-5250 GCA_041688685.1 Kapaibacterium sp. (SeqCode) | reverse complement strand
TTATAATTAGATAAATTATTGAAATTATGAATTTAAAGATTACTTTAATATAAAAGTATTTTCAGATTACAATTCTCTTAATAGAAGAGATTTTGTGAAATGAAACGAGGTATAAATAGTGAGTACTCAAAGAATAAGAATTAAATTAAAATCTTACGATCATAATTTGATTGATAAATCAAGTGAAAGAATAGTTAAGACAGTTAAATTGACGGGTGCTGTAGTTTCTGGACCTGTTCCACTTCCGACAAAAAGAAGTGTTTATACAGTAAATAGATCTCCACACGTTGACAAAAAATCTCGTGAACAATTTGAAACTCGAGTACATAAAAGATTAATAGATATTTTTAGCTCTACACAAAAAACTATCGACGCATTGATGAAGTTAGAATTACCTGCAGGCGTAGACGTCGAAGTTAAAGTGTAATTAAGGTTTAATACAAAATGAAAGCAGCAATTTTAGGCAAAAAAATAGGAATGACTACAGTATTTACTGAAGATGGTACACATGTACCTTGCACAGTAATTGAAGCTGGACCTTGTCCGGTAACTCAAATTAAGTCAAAAGATACTGATGGTTATAAAGCTATTCAAATTGGATTTGATGAAAAACCTCTCAAAGGTGTTATTAAACCAATTAAAGGTCACTTTGAAAAAGCTGGAGTTAAACCTACATACTTACTTAGAGAATTTAGAGACTTTAATGTAGGTGTTGAATTAGGACAAACCCTAACTGTAGAACAGTTTAACAAAGGCGATAAAATAAATGTTTCTGGAACATCAAAAGGTAGAGGATTCCAAGGGGTAGTAAAAAGACACGGCTTTAAAGGTGTTGGTATGAGAACCCATGGTCAATCTGATAGAGAGAGAGCACCAGGTTCTATCGGTGGCTCATCATATCCTTCTAGAGTACTCAAAGGTTTGAGAATGGGTGGTAGAATGGGTGGTGATAGAGTAACTGTTAGAAATATGGTAGTCATCGATGTATATCCAGATAAAAACATTATACTTGTAAAGGGAAGTGTTCCAGGAGCACCAAACTCTTATTTAGAACTAGTAAAGAAAATATAGGCATCTAAAATGCAATTAGCAGTTTACAATAAAGAAGGTATAGAAGTAGGTAGTATAGAATTAAGTGATGATATATTTGGTATTAAACCAAATGAAGATTCTATGCACCTTTCTGTTACAGTTCAGTTAGCGCATAAAAGACAGGGTACTCATAAGACTAAACAAAGAGGCGAAGTCTCTGGTGGTGGTAAAAAACCTTGGAAACAAAAAGGTAGAGGTACTGCTAGATCAGGTTCATCTAGATCTCCTGTTTGGGTTGGTGGTGCGACATTTGGTCCACAACCACATACTTATGACTTGAAAATACCTAAAAAAGTTAATAAATTGGCAAGACGTTCAGCGTTGTCAATTAGAGCTACTGAAAAAAACATATTAGTTTTAGAAGATTTTAATTTGGACACTATCAAAACAAAAGATATTGTCAATGTAATGAAAAATTTAAAACTACAAAATGATAAAACAGTTATAGTTACTACTGACTATAATAAAAATTTATATTTCTCTACTAGAAATATTGCAAAAACAAACATATTACCTGTTGATCAAATCTCATGTTATGATATTTTAAATCACAAAAAGATAGTATTGTTTAAAGGTGCTGTAGAGAAATTAGAACAAATTTTAAATTAAGCGGTAATAAAAATGCTACAAGTATTAAATAAACCATTAATTACTGAAAAAGCAATGTCATTATCGGCAAATGGTATATATGCTTTTGATGTTAACCCAAACTCTAATAAAATAGAAATCAGAAAAGCTATTGAAGAGATGTATGAAGTTAATGTAACTAGTGTAAGAACTGTCAGAATTAAAGGTAAAGTAAAAGCAAGAATGACAAAAAAAGGCTATGTTAGAGGCAAAATGCCTTTAAGAAAAAAAGCCTACATTACCTTGAAAGAAGGTCAATCAATAGAAATTGTTTCAGGAACTAATGTTGATTAATATATTTTGTTTAGACAAAAAAATATTATTTAACTAAAACAATAAAAAAAATGGCATTAAGAGTATTAAAACCAATAACACCTGGTACGAGATTTTATTCTATTGCAAGTTTTGATGAATTAACAACTGATAGACCTTACAAGAAATTAGTTGTGCCAATCAAAAGAACTGGTGGTAGAAATAATACAGGTAGAATCACTTCTCGTCACCGTGGCGGTGGACATAAAAGAAATTATAGAATTATTGATTTTAAGAGAAATAAAATCGGTATGTTTGCTAATGTAGATACCGTTGAATACGATCCAAATAGATCAGCTTATATCTGCTTATTAACTTATGAAGATGGCGAAAAAAGATATATATTGGCTCCCAATGGTATTAAAGTAGGAACAAAAATAGTTGCTGGACCAGATGCAGAATTTAATGTTGGTAATTCTTTACCACTTAAAAAAATACCTGTAGGACAATTTGTACACAATGTCGAAATGAAACCTGGTAAAGGTGGACAAATCGGTAGAAGTGCTGGGACAGGTATACAATTAGTTGGTATTGATAACGGAAGGGCACAACTTAAATTACCTTCGGGTGAAATTAGGTCAGTACCAGAAGTTTGTTATGCTACAATGGGTATTGTAAGTAATACTGAACATGAAAATATTATATTAGGTAAAGCTGGTAGAAATAGATGGTTTGGTATTAGACCACAAACGCGTGGTATGGCGATGAACCCAATTGATCACCCTATGGGTGGTGGTGAGGGAGCATCAAAATCTGGTGGTGGTAGATTACATCCAAGGTCTCCTTGGGGTAAACCATCTAAAGGTATGAAAACACGTAAAAAGAATAAACAATCTGATCAATACATTATCAGAAAAAGAAAAAAGTAAATAATTAAAGGTAGATTGATGTCTAGATCTCTTAAAAAAGGTATATTTGTTAATCATAAGTTGATGAAAAAAGTGACACTTTTGAATGATTCAAAAGATAAAAAAGTTGTAAAAACTTGGTCAAGAGCATCAACTATTACACCAGATTTTGTTGGACATACAATAGCTGTTCATAATGGTAAGAATTTCATACCAGTTTATGTTACTGAAAATTTGGTTGGCCATAAATTGGGTGAATTTGCTCCTACAAGAAATTATAGAGGCCATGCTGGTCATAGAAAAGAACAACGTTCAGCTAAAAAATAAGGTTTGAAATGGAAGGTAAAGCAATAAAAAGATTTATTAGGTCTTCCCCTAGAAAAATGAGATTAGTGGTAGATTTGATAAGAGGTATAAAAGTTTCAGAGGCTATGACTATTTTAAAGTTTAATCCTAAAATGGCATCTGATGATATTTATAGCACTTTGAACTCAGCGGTAGGTAATTTGAAATATAAGTTAGATACTTTGGGTGATAGATATAATGTAGAAGACTTTGTTGTTAAAGAAGTTCAAGTTAACCAAGGACCTACTATGAAAAGAATTAGTCCGGCACCTATGGGTAGAGCTTATAGAATTAGAAAAAGATCAAATCATTTAACTATCGTCATAGTAAATAAAATTAAGTTAAATTAGAGGTTAATTTTGGGACAGAAGACAAATCCTATCGGTTTAAGACTTGGCATAACACGTAGTTGGGATGCTAATTGGTTTGATGATAGAGACTTAACTGAAAAGATATCAGAAGATATTAAAGTTAGAAATTATATCAGAAATAGAAGAAAAAAAGCAGGTATTTCAAGAATTATAGTTGAAAGAACTGCCAAACAACTTCGTATTACAATTAATACTTCAAGACCTGGTGTTATTATCGGTAAATCTGGTAAAGATATCACTCAGTTAGAAGAAGAATTAAAAAAAGTAACTGGTAAAGAAATTAAAATATTTATTAGTGAAATTAAAAGACCAGAACTAGATGCAATTCTTGTTGCTGACAATGTTGCTCAACAATTAGAAGGTAGAGTAAGTTTTAGAAGAGCTCTTAAACAAGCTGTTTCTTCAACGATGAGAATGGGTGCGCAAGGTGTCAGAATAAGAAGTTCAGGTAGATTAGGTGGTGCAGAGATGGCACGTTCTGAACAATACAAAGAAGGAAGAGTTCCTTTACATACTTTGAGAGCTGATATTGATTATGGCACCTCAACAGCACATACAATCTATGGTGCTATTGGGATTAAAGTGTGGATTTGTCGTGGTGAAGTTATTGGCAAACAACAAGATAAAAATAATAATTAAATTATAAATATAATTTATTAAAAATATATTATATAAATAATTTAGTACAATTAGTAAATTAATTAAGAAATTGGTTTTAAAATGTTAAGTCCTAAAAGAGTAAAACATAGAAAAACACACAGGGGTAGAAGAACTGGTAAAGCTTTAAGAGGATCTCTTGTAGCATTTGGTTCTTTTGGTTTGAAAGCTTTGGAACCTGAGTGGATAACAAATAGACAAATCGAATCTGCTCGTATTGCAATAAATCGCTATTTGAGAAGAGATGGTAAAGTGTGGATCAGAATATTTCCTGATAAACCATATACTAAAAAACCAGCTGAAACCCGTATGGGTAAAGGTAATCCTGAGGGCTGGGTTGCTGTAGTTAGACCAGGTAGGATTTTATTTGAAATAGACGGTGTAAGTAGAGAAAGAGCTGAAGAAGCATTTAGATTAGCTTCACATAAATTACCAATTAAAACAAAATTTGTTACACGTTTAGACTTAACTTATAATGAAACAACGTAAACCAAAAGATTTAAGAGAATTAACAAAAGAAGAATTGTCTCAATTAGTTAAAGAAACAGAAGATACTTTAGCAAAACAAAAATTTCAAAATTCTCTAAAACAATTACAAGATACAGCATATCTACAGATACTTGGAAAAGATATTGCTAGAATGAAAACTATTTTAAATGAAATTTAATGGGTTTTGAGATGAACGAAATTGCAAATGTAGAAATAAGAAAAGAGTCTCAAAAAAGGATATTGGAAGGTAAAGTTACTTCTAACAAATCTAACAAAACTATTACAGTTTCAGTTGAGAGACAAGTTGCTCACCCGCTTTATAGAAAATATTTCAAAAGAAGCAAAAAATTTATTGCGCATGATGAAGAAAATCATTGCAATATTGGTGACACAGTAAGAATTAAAGAATCAAGACCTTTGAGTGCTAGAAAACGATGGACATTAGTTGAAGTCGTTGCAAGAGCAAAATAGGTAGTTTGAATTATAATAAAACTTTTAATTGTAAAAGG
>JBDNHS010000029.1:0-11217 GCA_041688685.1 Kapaibacterium sp. (SeqCode) | reverse complement strand
TTATAACTCTTTTTTCAGCTTCGTGAAGTAGGTTTTTAAGAACGATTTCATCTTGTGCGTTCTCTGGGAATGTTCAATGTGTGTTGAAGGATATACTGACACAGGGCGAGCCTTTTTTAGCAGCTAATAGTTCCAATTGGTTTTTGATAGTCATAAATTTTTACTTATTACGTTATTCAATTTCAATTTTGATTATACTTCTAAATAAAATTTGAAAATCAAGTAACACGTTTTGTGGGAGATAATCTCCATAAAATCTTATATATACCACACGGATATAGATGTGGTATATTGTAGATTTCGTCTTTATACTAATTTTTCGAAATCATAATTGGTTTTGTAAGTATAATATTTAATAATAATTAGAAAGTTGGATGATGAACTATTATTGTTTTCTTATTTGAGCAGTTGATTGTAGAAATTCACAGACAATAATTACTTAGAAAAAATACTTATGAATGTATGTCTTTTCGATTGAAATAGATAAATGTAAATGTTGTGAGAATTATTATGTGTAATGATAACACAAGCACACCTTGATTGATTAATTCCCAATCTGGTGGTATCTCAAATAAATATCTCCAACTTTGCAAATAATTTGTGAATAAAAACATTTGTACCGTTTTCAAAAATCCAACACTTACTAAGTTAATAATTGAAAATACAATTATTAACGCCATTGTACCCATTATTGGACCAATTGAATTTTCAACTAATGAAGAAAACGTAAATGAAATTGTATAAACTGTAGCCATACTTAGAAAAGCATATAAAAAAGTATATAAAAATCGCCAAGGCACATCGTCAGCATTCAATAAAGTTATGCTCGAACTAATTACTAACATATCACCTTTGTCGAATAACAGACTACCTAATCCAAAACTTAAAAATGCCATAAAGCCAATCAATAAAAAGGTATAAATTAAGCCAGCTGCGTATTTTGCAGAAATTATTTGCAGTCTCGATACCGGTTTAGTGAGCAATAAACGATATGTTCCGGATGTAGCTTCACCGGCTAATAAATCCCCACCAACTAAGGCGACCAAAAGTGGTATTTGCAAATACAAACCTTGCAATATTATTCTTGCCACCATATATAAATTTAAAAGTTCGCCATTAAAACTAAATGTTTCGGTAAGTGTTTTTGTTGCCATTTCAACATATTCTTTTCCTTCAAAATACATTGCAAATTGTATAAGTGGCACAATAACCAAAACGGCAATAAAGCCAATATAAGTTCGCCATTTGCTAAAAACTTTGATTAACTCAAGCTTAAGTAATTTCAAAAATATAGACATTATTTCACTCCTGTTAATTTCAAAAAGTACTCTTCGAGTGATTTGACCGGACTCACAGACAAAATATCAATATTATTTGATACTAGATGATTTATAAATCTTGGAATCACTTCATTTGATACTTCGATAACTAAATCTATATAATTATTATATTTTTCTTGTGAAATAAAATTGAATTCTTCTGATTTATTATTTACTTCTAAATTAAATTTGTCAAATACTTTTTTCAAATCATCAATATTAATATTATCCAATATTTTGATTGTAACAGTATTTAGTCCATTATCCAATAAATCTTTCACTTTGCCCTGTACCAACGTTTTGCCATTATTGATAATCGCCATAGAAGTAGCCATTGTTTCGACCTCTCTCAAAATGTGTGATGAGAGAAAAATCGTCTTATTTTGTTCTTTTGATAAATTAATCAACAAATCTTTAATTTCTTTCATTCCTTGAGGGTCTAACCCATTTGTCGGCTCATCTAAAATAATGATTTCTGGATTGTGAATTAATGCTTGAGCTATGCCCAATCTTTGTTTCATTCCCAACGAATAGGTTTTGACTTTATCTTTTTCCCTGCCATTAAGACCAACCAATTCTAAAAACTGATAAATTTTATTTTTATTGATTTCTGTTCCAGTCATTTCTCCGAATAACTGTAGATTGCGATAAGCAGAGAGATATAAATAAAAATCTGGCTTTTCTACAAGTGCACCAATGTTTTTGAAAATACTTCTATTTTTGGGAGTAAGTTCTTCTCCAAAATAAGAAATCGAACCAGAATCTTGCCTCATTAAAGTGAGCATCATACGTATAGTTGTGCTTTTTCCAGCTCCGTTTGGTCCCAAAAATCCGTAAATCTCGCCTTTTTCAACTTGTAATGATAAGTCATCAACGGCTTTGAAGTTTTTGAAGGATTTATTTAAGTTTTTAATTTCTATAGCGAATTGCTGCATATTTCCCAATTTTGGTATATAATTATCCAATAAACACAAAACAAGCAAAATTAGTATATACCAAAGCCAAAAAAATAAATTATTTTGGAATTATAATGAAAAATAATTATTTTTAATTATAGAGACGACCGGCGGGTCGTCTTCCTAATCCTTCATCTTTCGATATTTTTCTAATTGTAGAGATGGACACGCCGTTCGTCTCTAAAATTAAAGAAAAGAAGAAAAATCAATGCTATCGACAAAAAAAAGGACAAGTCGCTTGACCTGTCCTAGAATATTACAAATATCTTCTATTTTTTATAGTTCTACTTTTTTATAATTTTTCTGGTAAAGTGTATGTTCTACCTTTGTTTTGCTCTTTAAGATATGGCATCAAAGGTGCAAAATAATTATATATAGATTTCGCAGAGAAGTCTTTTCCCAAAGTCGTTTTTAGATGTTTTCTCCAATCCACATTTGCTCCAGGGTACATTAACTTTTGAATAAATTTACCTGCTTCTTTATTTCCCCAATAATTTGTATTGTGTGGGTCTTGTTTTAGAATATTTGTTGCAATATGTTCGTGAATTTGGAATAATAACACGTTTGCCATCGCATAATCATAATATTGAGCTGCATCATTATTTATATGTGTTTTGGTTGCAGCATCACAATAATCTTCACCTCTTTCAATCGGTGGGACTATACCTTGATATTTTTTGACTAATTCCCACCATTTTTTGTTATATTGGTCTTTAGGTAAATTATTAGAATATAATTCATATTCGAACTCAGTCATAACACCAGCCGCCCAAGGTAAAACAACAATATAATCTAATGCTTCTTTCAAAAGTACTTGAGTTTGGTCAACTTTTGTACCCGCTGGAATTAATCCCAAACCTTCCAAAAATGGTTGTTGCAGAGATGCAAGTCCAATCATAGTTCCCATTGCTTCGTGGTAGGCTCTATTGGCTCCGTTACGCAATATAATTGGCACATCTGGGTTTGAGTAAGTCATATAATAATAGATATGTCCCAATTCGTGTAAAGTTGTACCCCACCATTTAGTATTTGCCTCAACTGACATCAAAGATCTTACATCTTCAGCGTTATTCATGTGCCAAGCTGATGCATGGTTATTCTTTTTGTATGGCGCATCGGCAGGTAGCGGATAAAGGCTTGATTTTTCATAAAAACTTGCTGGTAATGGACTAAATCCAAGACTTACATAAAACTCTTCGCCTTTTTTGACTATCCATTCAGGTGATTGCTTTGCAAGTGTTTTGTCCAAGTCTATTCCTTTTACATCAACTAAATCATTCCACTCTTGTCCCCATCTATTTGGTAACCAATGAGCCGGTAGTTGTTCTGGCACTTTTTGATTATATTTTTTGGCTAATTCATATCTTGCCCAAGTATGTAATTCTCTGTAAATGGGCCAAATTTCTTTTACCATATCTTTGCAAGTTGTCATCATTTCTTCTTTGGTCATTTTATATTCTGATACTTGATAATCAAAATAATCATTGTAACCGAGAGCTTGTACAGACTTATTTCTTAATGATTGCAAATTTACTAAACCATCTTTTAGTTTAGCTCCCACTTCTTTACTTGATTCCCAAGCTTTTAGTCTTTTATCTAAATTTGTTTCTTTAGATAAAATATTATCAATTTGATTTGGGGTAACTGATTTCCCATCAATTTTAAAGTCAAATCCAAATAAATCTTCGGTTTGTTTTGTATCAGCAGCAATTTTTTGCTTTACAATATCACCAGCCACTTCTGGGTTTGCTCCAGCATAATACAAAATGGCTTCTAATTGTCTTATCTCTGTTTCATTAAATTTGTCTTTATTTGATTCATTATATTTCATAAAGTATTTTGCTTGCTCAATATTGAGTTTGCTTCCAGTGAAATTAGTAAAAGCCTCTGTAGCCGCTTTTGATAAATCACTTGAAACTGTATCACCTTCAACAATTTTTATGTTTAATTGCCATTCTGCTTCTTGGTATTTATAAATCAAATTTTGAAAAGTAGAGTTGTAATTAGTCAAAAAAGTATTAAGACTATCTTGAACTTTTGAGAAATCTTCTACTTTTGTATTTTTATTATCACAAGCAGTAGCAAATACAATGAAAAACAAAGAAATCAGAACACTTTTGTTTATTAGTTTCAACATCTGTACCTTCCTATTAATACACAATTTAAAAAATATTTAAATTAAAAATTTGTTTGAATACAATTTAATTGTTTGTTGTGATTTTACCAATATTTTCTTGAAACAATTAGAAAAAAGTAGAAATAATTGAGGAATTTAAAAATCATTTGGATTTTATAATATTTTGATTTATTTTGGTAAGTAATAATATTAATTAGAATAAAATTAATAATAAACAAAGAACTACATTTAAAATCTTATTAACATTGAATTATGATTAGAATAATCTGTTTATTTTTCATTTACTTTTTCTTTAACATTTTTATTTCTTGTCAGCGATATAATACTCCAATTGATACTACTATTCCGAGTGATAAATACAACTCTGAGGAATTAGAACTTGTTTGGAAAGTTGATAGAGATAAAAAATTTAATCCTGAAGGTTCGGATATTGGTTACCAAATTTGCAATATCAAGTTCGAAGGAGATTATTTTTATATCTGTTCTGATTTTTCATTGAGGAAATATAAAAAAAATAATGGTGAAATGTTGTGGGAATTTCAATTATACCCAGCCCCTGGAACGACTAGGAATAATTTTTGGAAATTAACGGATATGATTTTAGAAAATGGAAAAATATTTTTAATTTCAGAAAAAATGGTTCACTGTGTTTCTACTGAAACTGGTACAGCAATATGGAATTTGGATTTAAATCCACTTCAAACTGCACTATCGCACGGAGAACTTTGTCATTCCCCAGAGTTAATTTTTATTTCTGATGTAGGTGCTAAGCATCAAATCGAAGTAGTCGCTATATCAAAACAATCGGGTACAATTGTATGGCGTAATAATAATTTTGCTGAACGTAAAGATTTATTAGCGAAAAAAGATATTTCTATTGGTCCACCTGCTTACTCAAAATACAATGATAGGATTTATATTTCAGGTTTTTTTAATGAAGGACTAACTCAAGGAAGAATATTTTGTTTAGAAGCTAAAACTGGTAAGGCTATTTTAGAAAAATCACCACCAAATTATACTTTGAATGAGTATAAGGGTTACGTTAATTGTAGCAAAATAATGCCTCCTTTATATCCTACTGGTACTAAAGCTCAATTACAAATTTTTCCTGGTGGTGTTTTGATAAAAGAAATCTTGGCAACAAAACTAACTTTCGATTTAGATTTAATTGTAAGGGATTATGGTTATCATAATGGTGACCCTTGTCAGGCATCAGGCGCACAAATAAATCCAGTTTTAATTGATAACCGTTATTACGTTTATTATGGATATGGAGTTTTAGATGGCTATGGTTTTGGGTATGATATAACAAATATGGAGAAATTATGGTCTATCAGACTTGGCGAAACTTCCCGTGCTGGTAGTCATACTCTAAATTCAAATCCAGTGTTTATAGATAAGGATAAAGTATATATTACAACAGACGATGGCTGGCTTTTTGGTAATGACCCAAAAACAGGCGAGTTACTCATTAGCTCGTCTCTATCAAGACAAACTTATGTAGATGAGAAGGGCGATAAACGACGCACTGGCTATCTCGGTCCTTATGGAGTTGAAGGCGACTACATTTATTATGTTGGCTCGCACATATATTGCTACAAACGCAAAAGAGTATAATTAATAATTGTTTAATTTAAAAGACTGCAAACTCAAAATTTGCGGTCTTTTTTTTGTTCTTACTTATGCATTAATAAATATCATCAAATGTAATTCTTTTGGTATAAATATCAAATATTTTGAACTAATTCCAACATAAAAGTTTTTTATTTGTCTATGTATTAATAAATTTATATTTTCAAATTACAAAATTCTATGAAAAGTTTCGAACCAAAAGATTTGCCCATCAACTTAGTACAACAATTTTTATTAGGTGGAGTTGCACCAAGACCAATTGCTTTAGTCTCTACTATTTCCACAGATGGAATCAATAATTTAGCTCCATTTTCTTTTTATAATGCCTTCGGAGCAAATCCTCCGATAGTTGCTTTTTCTCCTGCGAGAAGAGGCAGAGACAACGTTTTGAAAGACACTTATGGAAATCTAATTGAGACTAATGAATGTGTTATAAATGCAGTAAGTTATTCGATGGTCGAACAGATAAATTTGGCATCTTGTGAATATCCAAAAGAAACTGATGAGTTTGTAAAGTCTGGTTTTACTGCAATTAATTCAGATTTGGTAAAAGCAAAAAGGGTCAAAGAATCATTATTTCAAATGGAATGTAAACTATTGCAAATGTTACATACAGGCGATACAAATGGTGCAGCAAATATTGCAATCTGTGAAGTTGTGAAATTCCATATAAATGAAGAAATTATCCCGAGCGATGGAATTGGAGTAGATTCATTCAAATTAGACTTAATTGGTAGAAGTGGTGGTAATTTGTATACGAGAGCAAACGACCAATCTTTGTTTGAAGTCAGAAAACCTGGTATTATGAAAGGTATGGGCTTTGATAATTTACCAAGCTTTTTGTTGAATTCTGAAATATTATCGGCAAATAATTTGGCGCAAATTGCCGTTAATGACACTTTTCCTGATTATCAAGATACTTTAAATTGGTTAGATTTGTTAAAGACTGATTTCCAAATTACAAATCTTGAAAATGCAAATCTTGAGCCATCTAACGAAGGCTTATATGTTGAAAACAATGATTATATGAAGTTGTTTTTACTGGGTTTGAATTCAAATCAAAGACAACAATTATTAATAGAGAAATCTATAAAATGTGCTCTAAATCTAAATGCGAAAAAAGTTAATAACGAAATTATAGTTGATGTTTTGAATATTATCAATTGGTTTATAAATAGTAATAAATAATCTTAATTATATTCAATTATATTCAATTATATTCAATTATATTCAATTATATTCAAATATTTTTTAAATATTTAAAAAAAAAAGATTAAGGTCTTGTACCTAACCTAACATTAACATTTATGCCATTTTGATTGATAAATTCAACAAGTTTGGATATGTTATTAATTGCAGAATCCAAATCATCGGCAAATTGTTTGTCATAAAGTACTTTATTGATTACTGATTTATTGTTTTTGATTTCTTTTACAATTATATTGACATCATTAATCAATTTATTTGCTTCGCTTGAAGTAATATCCAGATTTGAAATTAACTTATTTGCTTTTGTGACAGTAGTTTGTATGCTATCGATTAAATTACTTACCTTAGGTTCGTTTTTTTGAACTGCGACTTTTAGCTCTTTGCTAAGAGTATTTAGGTTTGTTATTGTATTTGTCAGCTCATTTTTATTTTCATTCATAAATAACTTTAAGTCTTGGGTTAGGTCATTAGTATTTTGAACGGTGGCTTTTAGATTATTAATCATCAATGTGTCGCTTAATAAGTCATTAAGACTTGTGCTGATAGAATCGAGTTTGCGTACAAGCGATATAATATCACCAGAAACATCACCGACAAGACCCACCAACTCTCCAATATCTTTTGAAGTTGACCCTATTATTTCATTTTTAGCATCAAATTTATCGGAACTAATACCTGTACTAATCTCAATTTTTTTTCCACCTGTTATTTCTAAAATTGAGATTTTGGCAGTAGCATCGTATTTGATATCATCAATATTATCTAAATTTGCTATAATCAAAACCGAGTTATTGTCAGAAATTATTTCTTTGACGGTTCCCCTTTTCACACCATTAACTACAACAGGTGATGAAGGCTTTATACCTCCAGAATTTTGAAATCTTAGTTTTATTTCTATACTATTAGAGTAGCCAATTCCTTTGACTAATACAAAGCCTAAGGCTAAAATAATAATTGCTATAAGACTGACAACACCAACAACTAATTCAGTTCTTTTATTTACTTTCATATTCAGAGTTTAATTATTATTATTTTTTATTTTATATTCATACTAATTTTAATCAATGCTATTTAGTTAAAAATAATGAAAAAAATAGTCATCGAGATTAATTAAAAAAATAAAAAGTATAATTTACTATAATTTATACAACAAAATTATATTAAAATTGCCAAACAACAAACAAAAAACCCAATTATTACTAATTGGGTTACATAAGTGTTAAATATTTACACGATATTTTTTAAATTTTTTTTTATATAATATCAGAAACAAAGAAGATTAAAATCCTACAGATGGTTTTTCATCGTTATCAGTAGAATAATCATTAATGTATTCGTCCAAATTATAATCCATCTCAAAATCCAAATCATTTGTAATTATGTCATCATCGTTATTTCCCCCAGAACTCACACCATCGTTATTTTCTTCATTATAATTTTCATTATTTCCATCGTTATTACCTTCGTTATTATTCTCATAATTTTCATTATTCTCATTATTAACTCTGTTTTTGGATTTTCCAATCAAAATCACATTATCAGCTAATATTTCAACAACTGTTTTTCTTATGCCGGTTTTATCATCAAAAACTCTGGTTTGGATTTTCCCCTCAACAAATACTTTATCGCCTTTTTGAATTATTTTATCTATTGTTTGAGCCAAACTTCTCCAAGCGACTATGGTATGCCAGTCAGTATGTTCTCTTAATGAGCCATTTCTCTCTTTCCAAGACTCAGTTGTAGCTAATCTAAAAGTTACTACAGGTATGCCACCTGGTGTAAATTTCAATCTTGGTTCTCTTCCAACGTTACCTATTAGCATTGCTTTGTTTAGCGATCTTGAAGCCATTATATTTTCTCCATAATATTCTCTAATTGTTACTTAACTTTTCTTTATTGTATTTTTTAATTGTTTTTAACGATTTAAAATAAGTTATTATTCAATTTAAAAAAAAAAATCATTTTATTACAAATAAAAATAAAAATAATTTATAATTTATGATAATAAATAACCCAAAACTACCAAAATACCAAAAATCAACATAAAAATACCACTTTTGATTAATACGGGGTTTAACTTTTCATCTGGTAACTTATGCAAATCCCTACTTAACATAATTGCAAAAGGTATGGATATAAATGGCAAATATAGAAATGAAGAATTAATCATAAAAGCAGCTAAAATTATACTTAAATAACTTACAACCAATAAAACATCAAATAAAATAATTGCTTCTTGGCGACCTATTAATGAAGCTAATGTTGTTTTTCCTACTTTTTGGTCTGTTTCGATATCTCTAATATTATTTACATTTAATATATTCGAAGCCAAAAATCCTGGAATAAATGAAATAACTAATACATCTGGCATCAACATCCCAGTTTGTACATAAAAGGAGCCATTAACAGCAACCAATCCAAAAAATAATATTACAAATACTTCGCCCAAAGAATTATAAGCCAAAGGATAGGGACCACCGGTGTATGCCCAAGCAGAAATAAGCGAAATAACACCAACTATTAAAATCTCCCAACCTCTATGATCGACGATAATCAGACCTAATAAAAATGTAAATACTACCAAACCAAGTGTTACTTTCATCATAGTTTGAACTGGTATTATCCCCTCAGCAACAAGTCTTTTGGGTCCTTTTCTTTCTTTTGTATCTGCACCCTTATAGAAGTCGTAAATATCATTAAAGAAGTTAGAGGTAAGTTGGATACCCATCGCACAAATTAATGTGATTATACCTATAAACAAACTATATTCTTGATTTATAATTGAACCTAATGTAGGACTTACTTCAAGAATATCATCTAAATAAGTATTGTTCACATGAAAATATGCAGCTGCATTACCTATTATGACAGGTACAATACTTGCTATAAAAATCTTTGGTCTGGTTGCTTCAAACCATATTTTAAATTTGGACATTTTTTAATTTACTTTTTGTGTAATTGATTATAAATGTGATTATAAATGTGATTATAATTTCTTAATAATATAGATTAATGATTATCCTAATTTTTCTTTTGCCCAATTGAACAATTCAATATATTTTTGTGCAGAAGAATTTGCCGAATAATCCTTTTTCATTGCATTTTGTCTGACTTTTTCTAAGTGAAATTTATCATTATAAAGATTTATTGCCCTTTGCATAGCATAATCAAAATCTTCAGTATTATAGTTATTAAACACAATCCCATCACCAGTTTGAAACTCATAAGAATATTCAGCTACTGTATCGACAAGTCCACCAGTAGCTCTTGCAAGCGGCAATGTGCCATACTTTAGGGCGTATAATTGAGTAAGTCCACAAGGTTCGAACCTGGAAGGTACTAATAATATATCACTACCAGCTATTACTTTATGAGATAGTTCATTATCATACCCAATATAAATCGAAACTAAGTCAGGGAATCTGTGTTTGAGATAATTAAAGAAGTCTATATATTGATTTTCGCCATTCCCAAGAAGTATAAATTTAAATTTTCTTTTCTCTAAATTTTTAATCAACGAATCTTTGATAATATCTATACCTTTTTGTTCTGTTAGTCTGCTAACAATCCCAACTAATGGTAATTCACTTTCTTTATAGGGGTCAATTTGCATTGATTTTAGTAATTCGGTTTTATTTACTTCTTTGAGTGATAAATCAGATGTATTATACTTTTGATAAATTAAATCATCTTCATTAGAATTCCATAAATCATAATCAACACCATTAAGTATACCAACTAAGTCAGCAGCTTTTTCTGAAAGTACATTATACAAACCTTCACCATAATATGCGTTCTTTATTTCATTTGCATAATTTGGACTGACGGTCGAAACTTTATCAGCAAACATAATTCCTGTTTTGATAAAGTTGCATACTCCTTGATGTTCAAACCAAGACCCAGGGAAAAATTCTTTCATACCAAATCCAGCATAATCCATAACTCTATACTGATTAAACTTTCC
>JBDNHS010000230.1:0-14463 GCA_041688685.1 Kapaibacterium sp. (SeqCode) | reverse complement strand
GAATTACACTACTAATTATTTTAATTAATAAAATAATTTACTAAATTGAGTGTTGAATTAGTGCATAATACAATTATTACATAAATTTAAATAAATATAATAATACTTTAGAGATTGATGGATATAAATAAAGAATTAGTCAAAGAAATACTTGAATATATGATGCAAGCGTCTTTAGTATTGACGGCATTACAAGTATATCTTCAAATTAATAAAATCTGGAAACGTAAGCACGAAAGAGAGGTTGCAGCATCACAATCCATTTCTGGTTTAATTTTGCTTGCATTTAGCTGTATTTTGTCGATTTCATATTATGCAGTAGTTACAGATGATTTTATAAGTGCTTATGAAACTTCTATTTATCTATTTCAAGCATTTATTTTTGGTTTAATTTCTACTGGATTTTGGGTAAAATCATCAACAAAATTATCATTTTGGGATTTGATAAAACGAGCAATAAGATTAGAAAGAAAAGAAGCCGATTATTTAATTAAAAAATTCTTCAAGCCAACAAATGCTGAAGTTATATTGAGTATTCTGCATCAATTAGCGATGATTGATGATCATCTTGATCCAAAGGAAAAAGAGTTGATTGAAGCATTTGCCAAAGAGTGGAAAATAGAATATCAAGCAGATAAAATGGATAATATTATTAGTGAATCTACCGATAATAGATTTATTATGCTTAGAAATAGTGTCCAAAACTACCTTGAGTCGGAGCCACAAAAAGAACAAGTTGCACAGCTCCGAGATATGATGAACACATTAATTAACATTGATGATACAGTATCCCCTGAAGAAGAATTAATTAACACTGAATTGATAGGATTAATTGATAATTTCATCAAAGGTGATAGCGAGAGTAAAAGTTTTGATGTACTTGTTGTACCTCAACAAAATGAACATCACGAGTTTATTAAACAATTTTTACCAAATGCAAAACAATACGAAGTCGCTGGAGGTATTGCATATTCGATCGGATCATTTTATTCAATTAAATACGCTGAAATGATTTGTAATCAGTATAGAGAAGTTAATTTATTTACAATAGTTCATACTGATATTAATAAATAATGATAATTTGCAATTATAGAAATAATCGTTATTTATTTTTATATTTTTGAAACTATTGATTAATAATATTGTTATATCACAATAAACTTCACTGTATTTCAAAATACTATTTATAAAAGATTTTGAAATAAGTTCTAAATAAATCTTAAAATTAGAGAACTTAAAAAATAAAATTTAAAACACTTAACTAAATTTAATGAGAGGAATTAATGTTTTTTGGAACAGTAAAAAAACTGAAAAGTAAATATAAAATAATTACAAGCAATCTGATGTTTGCTTTTATAGGATTGGTTATTCTAAGTTCTTGTAAAGATAACGCAAAGTATGAACCACAAGAAGTAGATAAACCTTCAGAATTAGATAAAGCATATAGTTATATATTAGGAATAGAATTTGGTGATGCAAATTCCAGAATAGATTCATTAAAAATAGATTATGATTACTTCATTGCTGGATTTGAAGCTTCTGCAAATAAAAAAGAAAGAATGTTCACCTGGAGTGAAATAGATAGTATTAAAATGGCTTATTTAAATCTTCAACTACAACGTTCTGTTCAAATGGAAGAACAAAAGAAGAAAGATTTTGATAGTTTGTCTAACTTTTATATTGATAACAATCCAATTTTCTTTGCTGAAAATGCGAAAAAAGATGGTGTTGTGGATATGGAACCAAAAGCTATTCAATATAAATTTTTGAGAAAAACTGATTCAAAAGTAACTCCAAGACCAGATCAAGAAATTGTTATGCACTTTGTTGCGAAGTTAACCGATGGGACTGAATTTGATAATAGTTACAAAAAACAATATCCAATGAAACAAATTTTGGACAGAATGAATCCAGCTTGGCAAAGTGTAATACGAAAAATGTCTGTCGGTGATAAATTAAGAGTTTGGTTAGCTCCCAAATATGGTTTTGGAGCTACTGGGTTTTCCACTCTTGTTCCACCAAATGCTATTTTGGAATTAGAATTTGATGTTTTAGAAATTAACGAAGGTGGTATGTTACAAGGTCGTGAAGAGATGCCAACACAAGGTGGACCTGGACCAAAATAAGTTTAATTTGTTTATTAATAAACTTTAAATTCAAAATATACAAAAATTAAAAAGTGGGAATTAATCATTCCTGCTTTTTTTTTGTAATTTTTTTCATTATTTTAGTAACTTGTGTTTATTAATTATTAAATACAAGTAATTAAATTGTTTGTTAATAGGTGTAATTAACATAATTTTAGTTAAGTTTCATTTTAAATTACCGAACAACACTGAATAGTATTATTTTAAAAATAAAGTATATTAACAAATTATCGAAAATACATACTCAAAATGATTGTAAATAAAACAAACGGAAAAGTAAAACAAAGATTTATTATTGAAAATAAAACATTATTGATTATTTTGACTTTAATTAATCTATCTTTTGTTAATTCTAATTTGTATTGCGAGACTAAATCTATTACAGAGAGTGTGTTAGTTAATCAAAATGGTACACCTCACAAGATAAATTTAGAATACATTAATAATGTAAGATATATTGATGTAAGTAAAATACCTGACAATATAATTGAAAACTCACAGTATAATCCTACAAACTATTCAATTACATCGAAAGACATTAAAATACAATTTTTGCCAGGTAGTTTTTATTATACAATTGATAATTTGGAAGAAGTTAAGATTGTTCAGATGTATATGCCAATAATTTCAAAGGTTGTAAACAAAAAAAGTCAGTTAATAATTCCCTTTGTTAGTTTTGTTAAATCTTTAGATAGTATTGGTCTATATGATATTAGTTTTGATAATAATACCATAAATATCAAATCTAAAGTAACTAAAAACGAATATACGGTAAATTTCCCACTTAAATTTCCCAAACTAAATATCGACAAAAGCGACTTATCGGCTGTAAACAAATTAAATAATCTGAATAAAGATTATAAAGATTCTGAAATGATGGAAGAAGACTTTTGGGATGATAATAATAAAAATTATGCTAATAAAAATTACAGCAAATCAAATGAATTAAATGACAATTTAAAAAATGATGAAATTGCTAAGATTATTAATAATATTGCAGCCAAAGTATTTGGTTCAATTAAAGCTATTGATGAAAATACAAAGAATTTGTCTTTTGATTTGGAAGGCAATAAATATGATAATAATTCTAATAGCTATAATAACAGTAACAGTTACAAATCAGGTGTTAAAAGCAGTGGTTCTAACAATAGGTTTAAGTCTTATTTCCGTCCAAAATACGCAAGACGAACTGCATACACAGACCCCTTTTTGGAATTAAGACCAGCTTCAGAGAATGACAATATTAAATTTAAAGTTGATAGAGACGATAAAGAAACAATTGAGAATGAAGATGACAAAACCAAAATTAAATCTAAAAAGATAAATAAAAACAAATTAGCTGATAATGATGCAAATGAAAATAATGGAAGCGATAGAAATTCTTACAAAAATTCTGAAGTACAAACAGAAGTACAAAATCTAAACTCAAAGAATAAAAAAGACATCAAAGAAAATTACTTTATTCCAAAAAATCTAAAAAGACCTGGTATAGATTTTTAATTAAATTTAATAATACACAATTTACATTACATCGTATTTTCAAGATGTTCTAATTTATAATCGCCATTTTCAAACTCAATCAAAATTGCATCAAATCTACAACTTTTGTTTTCGATTTTATTGACATATAAATACCCTTCAGCACTTTTTCTCATTGACTTTTGTTTTGGGTAATTTATAGATAAAATCGGGTCTGGACCTAATTTATTGTATCTTGATTTTACCTCAATGAAGACCAAAGTATCATCTTTTTCGGCTATAATATCTAATTCACCAATTTTACCAAAAGAAAAATTCCTTTTTTTGATTGCATAACCTTTATCGACAAGATATTTAACTGCAATTTCTTCTGATTTGTCGCCCTTTTCCCTTGTATTCATAAGCTATTTATTAATTTAATTATTAATTGGATTAGTAATTAATCTTCTAAAATTTCAAAATTCACTTTTTCAATAGGTATTGGATAATTACCAGTAAAACATGCATCACAATATGAAACACCTTCATCTTTAGGCATCGAATCTAACATTTTTTCTAAAGATAAATATTTTAAAGAGTCAACTCCAATATAATCAGCTAATTCTTCTTCAGTGTCAAATTTATTTGCAATCAACTCTTCTCTACTTGGGAAGTCCATTCCATAATAACAAGGATATTTTACAGGAGGAGAACTAACTCTCATCTGTAATTTCATCGGTTTGGCTTCTCTAATCAATTTAATTAATGCTTTAGATGTTGTTCCTCTAACAATAGAGTCGTCAATCACAACAATATTTCTATTTTCGATTACACCTTTTACTGTGTTAAATTTAGTTTTTACTTTGAATTCTCTATTATTCTGTCCAGGGGAAATAAATGTTCTGCCAACATAGTGGCTTCTAATTAGTCCGATTTCGAACACGGTAGGAGTTACATTTTTATCATTAATTCTGGCATATCCAAGAGTAGCGGTATTACTACTATCAGGCACTGAAATTACAGTTATTTTTTCATCTTTGATTGGCATAACGGGACTTTCTTCAGCCAAATTTTTACCAAGTTTACGTCTTACTTTATCAACATTATGCCCAAATATTTTGCTATCCGGTCTTGAGAAATAAACATACTCAAATATACAATGTTTTGCAATTGGTGTAACTTCGTCAATTTTAAATGATTTGATTTTTCCAGTTTTTACAGTATCATCATCAATAAGAATCATTTCATTATGTTTCAAACTTCTAACATATTCATAATTAACAATATCAAAAGCAGTTGACTCTGAGGCAACCATGTAAGAATAACCATTCTCCATTTTTTTTCTGCCAATACTCAACGGTCTTACACCATGTGGGTCACGTGCTGCAATCATACCTTCGTCAGTAACGATACATAATGAATATGCACCTCTTGCTATCTGTAAAGCTTCTCTTACATGTTCTAATTTTGTTTCTTTTTTACTTCTTGCTATTAAGTGCAAAAACACTTCAGAATCTGTAGTTGTTTGGAATATTGCACCTTCATCTTGCAACATTTTTTTCAATGTTTTGGTATTTGTAAGATTACCGTTGTGAGCTAAAGACAAAATGCCATTTTTGTAAATCATATTAAATGGCTGAATATTTGCAATTTTTGAAGCACCTGTAGTTGAGTATCTATTATGACCAATAGCAACATCACCTTTTAGAACTTCTGTTAACGCACCATTTTCTGAAAATACATCTAAAACTAAACCTTCACCTTTGATATAAGCATATTTCTTTTTGTTTTTTTCTTCATCAAAATAAATTGTAGTTATACCACTTGCTTCTTGACCTCGGTGTTGAAGTGCATGGAGAGCATAATATGCCATTATTGAAGCTTCTGGATTATTATACACACCTACAACGGCACAATTGGGACGTGCTTTGTCGTTGTCATCTTTACAAATATGTGAGCAATTATTCATTTTATCAAGTTTAATTTTGAATAATAATAATAATTATTCATTTATTACACAAATAAGATTTACAAAAATAATCAATTTTAATGAAATTAAAGTATTTATGGAATTATAGTCAATAAATTACTGACAAAGATTATTAAAAAAGATTACAACTTATTTCCATTTTAAAATAAAAAAAGACTAAAAATAAATTTAGTCTTTGTAAAATTAGTAATCATAATTTGTAAAAGTAATTAGTTGCGACCAAAGTATAATTCCAATACATCACTTGGCACACCTAATCCAGAATCATTAAAACCCAAAACTCTAAAACAATAATCCCCAGGCGTTTCAGGTACAAAATGCAACATTGTAACAGGTCCCATAAATGCTTCTTCCCAATTCATCTCTTCATTTATTGTTCCTAAAGAAAATTGAAGTTGATATAAATTGGAACTTGAATTTGGTTTCCAAGTAAAGTGCTCTGTTGAATGTGAATATTCTAAACCAGAAATTTTATTGGGTTTTTCAATAGTTTTATTCAAACTTATATAATTTGATAGTTTATCTTGATTGTCGATAAAAACAAATTTAGCAATTTCTTTTATTTCTGAAACTATATTACTTAAATCAGAAAATAATTCTATCTCTTCTAAAATATCATAATCTTTTGATGAATAAAAAGTATCAATCTTTTCTAAAAGTTTATGAGTATTTTGAATATATTCTTGATTAATATTCTCTTTATATTTACTGAAATTACTCAAATCTTGTTCGAGAAAAATTAATATTTTTTGGCAGATTGAATATTTTCATCATTAGACTCTTTTGAATTTATATACATTTTATACTTTCGTTTTCTAATATCGAGTAGAATGTTAAGTAAAATATTTATTAAAAATAAATCAACTTTATCATTAAATTTATTAATAAAATAATTTATAAACTATTACATATACAAAAATAAAAAAATAATTGGATTTTGATTAAATAATTAAATAATATTTTTTTATTTAATTAATTTAAATTCAACCCTTCTGTTTATAGTTCTACCTTCTGGAGTTGTATTATCACCAACTGGAGTTGTTTCGCCATAACCTTTCGAAGTCAATCTTTCAGTATTAACACCTTTGCTAATGATATATTGAACAACCGAATTTGCTCTGTTAGAAGATAAACTCATATTCGCTTCATCTTTACTAACATCATCAGTATGAGCTCCAATTTCTAATTTTAGTTTTGGATATTCATTCATAAATTCAACTATTTTATTGATTTCAGTAGCAGATTCTGGTTTGATGTCCCATTTACCGGTATCAAATAAAATGTTTTTGATTCGGAATGTTAGTCCTTGTTCTATAGAAGCAATTATTTCAATAATTTTTAAGTCTTGTTTGAAATTTTCGCCAATATCACTATATTTAATTTCAGTTTCAACGGGGAAATTTATATAATCATCTTTTTTGGCAGTTAGCACATAATATTGACCAGTTTTTATATCTGTAGAGTATTCACCTTTTTCGTTAGTGTTACTTGAGAATACCACTTCATTATTTTCTTTATTTTTGATAGTTACTAATGCTGAAATAGGCATATTATTTTCATCATAAACGACACCACTCAAAGTAGATTTGGGTTTTGTCAATACAAAATTCTTAGTTATTGTATCACCTTTTGGAGTATTTATTAGATTTATTGATTCTGTTAGAGGTTTATATTTTACTTGATTAATATTTGCATCATAAATTTCACCTTCATTAATCAAAGTGAGATATTGTCCTGAGATACCGTTAGTTTTTACTTTGATTTCTTTGCCAGTGTTACTGATAAATTTAATTTCTGTTGCAATTTTCCATCCTTCCTCGTCAACTACTTCACCAGTTATAGCAGTATATTTCGGAATAACTTTAGGTATTTCTTTTGGTATTGGTGAATAAACTACTTCATAAGTAGTAGAAACATCACCAGCTATATTATCCAAAATTTCATTAAAAGGCGATGTAATATTATAATCTTTTCCTAAAGTAAATTTGGAAATATAACCAGCATTATGTGATTGGAAATTCACCATTCCAAAAAGTTTTACACCTTTTGACCATAATAACCTAATAATATCATTTTCTGTGTAATGAGCACTATTTTGCAACATGCACTCATCGGTAACTACAACTAACAATTTGTCTGCATTTACTCTAAAATCCATACCAGCCGCTTCGTTGATGGCAATAGAAGTACATTCTGCATAGGCATTGTTGTCATAATTAAAGTATGCAATTTCGCTTTTAAATTTATTCAAATCAGCAGTCAACTCAACTTTTTTTATGATAGTATTTCCAAATAATATCCCACCTAATCTTGTATCAACTCCTCTAACTTGTAATTGATTAGCAAAAGATTCAATATTTCTTTTGATTGATGCAATGTATGTACTCATACTTGCAGAGGCATCAACAATAAATACTATATCAACAGGAACTTTATTTTCTGAAGTTGTTTCTTGCACTTTTGAAATCAAATAATTAGAATCCAAAAGCCCAAAATTATCTTTTTTAAGTCCTGAAATATTTCTATTATTACCGTCTTTTACTTTAATAATAGAACTTATTTCTCTTTCATTTAATTTTTCAGTTTTTTCTAAATATACATTGTCATTATTTTTAGTTTTGATTATTTTGTCGAGAGTTAATTTGCTGTCATCAGTTGGGATATAGTTGTTCGGATAATATTTTTTTGTAATTTGATTGAATATATCATTTGGATTTGGTGCAAGAACTGTTAATTCATTAGCTAAGTCTGAAAATTCTCCACCCAAAGTTTTTAATTTATTATGAGTTTCAATATTATTAAGTGTATTATCGAATGCTTGCCAAAAATATCCACCATCAAGACAACCATCTTTTAATGTAACCAAAGAGCCAGTTTCTGCCAAATCTGAATGACTAAGATAATCATCACCAGAAAATCTTAATAGAAAATCATAAGAGTTCGTAACTTCTTTTGGAGTTTTTGTATCTGCGAAAACACCAAACCCAACTCCAAGACCATACTCTATACCTAATCTTAGGTTTTCAGTAGATAAATTATACATAGTTGATAAACTCAAATCATCATCCAAACTAAAACTAAGTCCGGTGTTCAAACTTACGTCTTTAAACCCTGATTTTTCATTTATAAACACTAAATTATCAGAATATTTTGCATCTAAATGTAATGATAGCCAATCAAAAGGAGATAAAATTGTGTGATTATAATATACAAAATCATTTTTGGAATTTGTGTGCATAGTATTACCTCCAAAACTCGTCATAAACCACTGAACCGGAACATATAGAACTGAAATATTCATACGAGTATTGCCAAAGTCAAGATCTTGCCCTTTATATTTTAATACTGTTCCACTTGCACCAAAAAATATTTTTCTATCATAAAGCGAAAATCCCAAACCTAAATATATCTCAGATGGTGAAATGTCATTACCTGACAAGTATCCAATTGATAATGCAGATATTTTAAAGAATCCACCCCAAACTTCAGATGTAGTATTTAATGAATCAGTGGTGTGAGTTGTATAGGGTAATACTAAAACAAGTTCTGTTTGGTCTCTCAATCCTAATAATGCTGGATTAAATGCAGGAGATGTGGCATCATTGGGATAACCTAAAACTCGGTTATTAAATCTACTTCCATTCAGATTATTATAAACCTTATTAGTTGTCTGTGCATTTGTTTCGACATTCAACAATAGAGAAATAACAAATATTAACAATAAAATTGATATTGAATTTTTATTAAATTTCGAAATATCAAATAGATTTGAAATGTCTTCACTTATTCTCATAAAAATGCCCTAAATAGAAATAATTAAATATTAAAATAAATTAATATTATTATTAAATAATACTTACAAAGTTAATAATAATATGTTAATAAATTATAACAAATATGGTTTTTGTCATCGAAATGTGTTTGTTTAATTTTGATTTAATTATTTATTTATTGCAAATCAATAAACTTTAGTTTATATATGTGTTTATTTGATTTTCAAACGAAACATTTTAACAAAAATTTCGTTTGAGTGTCTAATTGTAATACAAATATTTATTTTTTAATTTAATTATATGATAAAGAAAACAAAAAAAAGTCAGTTGGTAAAAGAAAGCAAAATTACTAATGTGTTAAAATCTCTAATGATAGTAATTACCCTTTTAGTCGTTTCATCTGACTATATTTTTGCTGAAGATAAATTTACAGTTAGCGGTTACGTAAAAGATTCCACCAATGGAGAAGTATTAATTGGAGCTATTGTAAGAATCAAAAACGCAAATACAGGAGCCAAATCAAACCCTTACGGATTTTATTCAATTTATTTACCAAAAGGGACATATACAGTTTCTTGTAGTTATATTGGTTATGAAACATTTGAATCAACAATTACTTTGAATGAAGAACAAAAATTAGACATAAAATTAAAACCTCAAAATACTTCAAGTGATGAAGTATTGGTTACTGCCGAAAAAGAAAATCAAAATATACAAACTATCGAAATGAGTACTATCAAAGTACAGATGTCAGAAATCAAAAGAATTCCTGCCTTATTGGGTGAAGTGGATATTATAAGAAGTATTCAATTATTGCCAGGTGTTACATCTGTTGGGGAAGGTTCATCAGGATTTAATGTACGTGGTGGTGGAATTGACCAAAATCTAATTTTATTAGATGAGGCACCAATTTATAATTCATCTCACTTATTTGGATTTTTCTCAGTATTTAATCCAGACGCAGTCAAAGATGTAAAATTGATTAAGGGTGGCGTACCGGCAGAATATGGAGGGAGATTATCTTCAATATTAGATGTAAGACTTAAAGACGGTGATAATCAAGATTATCAAGTAAATGGTGGAGTAGGTCTTATTTTTAGTAGATTATCAGTCGAAGGACCAATAGAAAAAGGCAAAGGCTCGTTCATAGTTGCTGCAAGAAGATCTTATATTGATATATTAGCGAAACCATTTTTGAGTGGTGACTTGGCAGATGCACAATTTAATTTTTATGATTTAACACTTAAAGCAAACTACCAACTTGGCGAAAATGACAGAGTATTTTTATCCGGTTATCTGGGTAGAGATGTTTTTGGTGCTGGTTTCCAATTTAATTGGGGTAATGCAACATCAACACTTAGATGGAATCACTTATTTGGTAATGATTTGTTCTTAAATTCTACATTTATTTATAGTAATTACGATTATTCTTTGCAATTTGGTAATGGTCAAGACTTATTCAAAAATGACTCTAAAATTATTAATTATAGTTTCAAGCCAGATTTTACTTATTATCTAAATCCAGAAAATACAATCACTTTTGGTGGACAATCTACTTTTTATGATTTCGTTTTGGGTGATGCAAAAGCCATTTCAGCTGGTACTACAAGTAATTTAAGTATTGAAGATAAATTTGCCTTAGAAAGTGCACTATATTTTAACAATGAACAAATATTAAGTAAAGATATAACTGTCTCTTATGGTTTGAGATTATCATTATTTCAGTTTATGGGAGAAGGTCACGCCGTAACTCTTAATGATACAACGGCGGGTTTGCAAAGAAGTATTGTTGACTTCAAAAAATATGACGCATTTGAAGTGATACAAAATTATTCAAACTTTGAACCAAGATTATCATTAAAATATCAATTTGATGAGATGAGTTCAGTAAAAACATCATATAATAGAATGGTTCAATATTTACATCTAATGTCAAATACAACTGCTGCATCTCCGTTAGACGTTTGGAGACCATCGACAAATAACATCAAGCCAGCATTGACTGACCAATTTACAATTGGTTATTTCAGAAATTTTGATGATAATACTTATGAAGCAAGTGCTGAACTTTTTTACAAATTATCCAAAAATCAAATAGACTATATTGATGGAGCAAATTTATTTATAAATGGTAGAGCAATACCCGGACAAACATCTCAAATAGATGCAATTGAGACTGATTTATTAGCTGGTGATGGTCGTGCTTATGGATTGGAACTATATGTGAAAAAGAGAAAAGGCGATATTAATGGTTGGGTTAGTTATACTCTTGGTAGAAGTGAAAGGAGAGTTCTGGGACTAAACAACGATGAATGGTACGCAAACAGATTTGATAGATTGCATAATCTAAGTGTAGTCTTTAATTATGATTATACAAAAGCACTTAATTTCTCAGCAAACTTTATTTTTGCCTCTGGAACGCCAGGTACTTTCCCAACTAATAGATTTGAAATTCAAGGGAATGTAGTTCCACATAATGCTTTTGGAAGTAGAAATAATTATAGAATCCCTCCAACGCATAGATTAGATTTGTCTTTGACTTATAGACCAGAAAAAGACCCTGAAAGCAAATTTGAAAATTATTGGGTATTTTCAATTTATAATGTTTATAATAGAAGCAATGCTTATTCGGTATTTTTCCAACAAAATGCTGATAACCCACAAATGACAGAAGCAGTTAGATTTGCTGTTATCGGTTCAGTTGTGCCATCTGTGGCTTGGAATTTTAGTTTCTAAATTTTTTTCTAAATTAAGTCTTATAGTTATTAATTATTTAAACTTTAAAAAAATATTATAAATATCTAAACACTCGGAATAAAAAATGAAAATATCAAATTTAAAATACCTTTTTTCAATATTACTGTTATTCGCATTAACCTCTTGTGAAGATGTTATAGACGTAAATATAGACAATGGCAAATCTCAATTAGTGGTTGATGCATTTATAAATGATTTACCGCAAAATCAAGTTATAAGACTTACGGTATCTGCACCATATTTCAATAATACGAAAGCTGCTCCAGCATTAGGCGGAACTGTCAAATTAATTGAAAATGGTAATAAAGAATATACCTTGATTGATTTGGAAAGTAATGGAAATTACACATATATATATAATCCTTTAGATTCATTTTGTGCAGTCGGCAAAAGTTATAAATTAGAAATCAGCTATAATGGTCAAGAATATAATGGGTTAAGTAAAGTAAATCAAGTTCCAGCTATTGATTCAATTATTAGTAAAAAAGATAAAAATTCTTTTACTGGTGACACTGAATACAAAGCAGAGTTTTTTAGTTTTGATTTCAAAGGAACACGTGATTTTTATTGGGTAAAGGCTTGGTATAACGACACACTAAAATCTATTGACAATTCAGATATTATTTCTGATGGTACTTTTGGTGGTACTGGTGTAGATGGATTAATGTTTATAGTACCGATGAGAGAAACTATTAACAGACAAGGTGACCCATATTTTGTTGGTGATACTATTCGTATGCAGTTGCTTTCTATTGATGAAGATACTTATAATTTTTTGAATGATTTAGTAACACAACTAAACAACGGTGGGCTTTTTGCCACACCACTTACAAATGTAAGAACAAATATCATAAACATAAATGCCACTGGGGAAAAAGCTTTGGGTTGGTTTGTATCTTCATCTGTGAAAACTGCTGGTATAAGAATTAAAGAAGAAAAGTAAGTATATATAAAATCAAATATATTTATTTTTAAAATTTCTACTAACCGTAGGGCTGATTTCCTTAATCTTTAATTAATATCCAGGTCAAGGAAGACAACCCGCCGGTCGTCTCTACAATTAGAAAATAAAAACAAACCCTCATTATATTTTATTTATTTTTAAAATTTCTACTAACCGTAGGGTTGATTTCCCTCATCTTCAATAAAGGTTCAAGAAAAATTCACCACAAAAAAAGAGATAAGTTTGTACTTATCTCTTTTTTATTTAGAATTTGTAGATGTTGAATATTATTAAATATTACTTAACATTGTAACGAATTAATGTAGATACATCGCCACCATTTTTAGTTTCACTATCAGTAATTCCAAAAGTAGAAACAAGTGCTTTGAAAGAAGGAACTATACTTAACTTAGTTGTAAAAGGTTTAGTGTCTGTTTTAACTATACCAATTCCGTTTACAATCCAAATACTTGTTTCAGTAGGTGATGTAAGTGTTGCCAATTGTGTTCCTTTACGTCCTATCAATATAAAATCCTCACCTAATTGAATTTCTGCTACAACTGATGAGATTGTTGTATATTTTGCAGCTCTATATTTAGTACCATTAATTGTTATATCTTCCTCGCCTACTTTTTTACCTTTTAATGTTAAATTCCCAGCAAGTTGTAAGGTTACAGGCAAGCCATCAACAAAATTAAAATTTGGAACATTAATTGGAAATGTTAGAATATCCCAATTAGAAGCATCTTGTAGTAGAACTAGCCATTTGTCAATATTAGAAATATCTCCAATATCAAAAGGCAAACCTTCACCCATGTCAGACAATAAATTTGTAGTATTTACATAAACTTTTTCTCCTTCTTTAGCATAAATTTCGATGCTTGCTTCACCAGTTGCTGGAACACCTGGGGCATCTATTGTAAATGTAGCGAGTTCAGTGGCTTGTTTGCCATCTAAAGAATAGTTTGATTTTACAAAAGTAGAATCAAAAGTACTACCTAAGGCAGTTACGATAATACCATTGGTATCTAACACTTGATTTTGGTAAATCCAATAAGAACCAGTAGTAGTAATGAAAGCTTTACCTATTGTAGGTGAAGAATTATCGGGTGTAGTTGTTGTATCTTCAGTACAAGATGAAAATCCTATCAAAGAAACGAAGCCTAATAAGGCAATAGACGATTTTAATTTGTTTAACATATTAAACCTTTATATAATTGTTAGTGATTTATTAATTAAAAAACTATTTGATTTTTGTTATTTATTTATATTATTTAGAAATTTGTCGAACTACAGAAAATATAATTGTATTTACGATAAAAAATGTATATTTGTTTTAGTTAAAATATTTATAATAATTTCTGTAAAAATTATAGTAATAATTATAGTAAAAAT
>JBDNHS010000229.1:0-7870 GCA_041688685.1 Kapaibacterium sp. (SeqCode) | reverse complement strand
TCAATTGTTTTGATGTGAATTGGTTTTAGTACTTCAAAATCGTTACAATAGATTTCTGCTCTTTGATTTTCGATTTCACCATCAAGTAAATTATTATTCCCTGGGTTTTGCGGTAAATTTCTTTTAGTAACTTCGATTCTATTTGGATTTACATCCCATATTTCGGTTAAATAATTTTTAATTGCGTTTGCTCTATTGTTAGATAATTCTAAGTTATTTAGTTCGGGACCTTTGTTTTTATTTGTACCGATAATTTTGATTTTCGCTTTTGGATTAAATTTTAGTCTATAACCAATTATATTAAGCATATTATCATATAGCTTAAGTGTTGATTTTTCGAGTTCATTTTCTTTGAATTTTTCTACTTCAATTTTTTGTAGTAAATTCATATCAGTAGAAGCAAGTTCAGCACTATTTTCTTTGAAAAATATATGTGGTAGAATTGGGAAGCTTTCATTTACTTCAGTTTCTTCGATAGTAATAGTTGGAGTAACTTGTTTTGTTCCATCTGGCAATAATCCAGCTATTTCTAAGTTGCAATCCATTTGTAAAATTTTAGGAATATTTTTTTGATAATTTTCAGTGATAATAGTTTGGTTCAAAATATAATCATCAAAAGTCATTTTGTTCAATATTTCATCTTTATCTAACAATTTAACTTCGATAGTTCTATTCTCAATATTTTCGACAATAGTTGTATCTCTTTTATAAATTGTTTCTTCTTTGATAGGTAATTCTTTTGTTGGTATAGTTTCAAACACATTATATTTTAGAGCAGCACCAAAAGCCAAGGTAGACACTTTCCAAGGATTAGAGTTGATATTATTCAAATTGATTTCATATCTTGCTTCGGGGGCAATTACCCATTTTTTAGACAAATTTACATCATAACTCACACCAAAATTAAGACCAAACAAAATGGAAGTTACCTCAGGTATTTTATCTCCTTCAAACTCATTTCGTGATAATTTTAGATTTTCAAAAACTACATTTTCTGGCGATACTAATACTTCTTTTTGGTCAAAACTTGAACTATTGATATATCCTAATTTTAAGCCACCAGTTAAATTAAATTTATTTACTGTGTATCTATAAGAAGGCAATAAAACAATATTAAATATTCTAGCATTGATTTCGTGATCGACATTAACGTTTGCGATTTGTACTCTATTTGTATCCAAAGGATTGGAGTTGCGAAGCCAAGTATTCCCTATAACATTTCTTTCGGAAAACGACCCGTCGATTCTCGAAAAACCAAATCTAAACTCTAAGCCAGAAGTTTCATTTAATGTGTAATCATACAAAACACCATACGAAAATCCATTACCAAAGGCAAATGAGAAATCCACACAACAATTTGGAACATTGGGTAATGAAGTAAAATTAGTAGAATGAAAATTAAGATTATAGCCGGCATAAATTCCTAACTTTTCTTTTGGTAATTCATTTTCTAATACTTGTGCATTTAATTCAAAATTATTATTAAAATTAATAAAAATGACAAATAATAATAGTAGTTTAAAACTTATTTTATTGATTGTTTTATTGATTTTCATTCTAGGGTTTAAGATTTTAGAGATTAATGTTTTAGAGATTAAATTCATTATTAATTACTTTAAATGTTATTTGTGAAATCTTTATTATTTAGGGTAAAATCTGGTATAGGGTTTACTTGTAAATAAAATACTTACCTGTTTTTGTTCTATTGTTTGATTTATAGATAAACATATAAGCCCCATTATTAAATAAATTTTTATCTAAACTTAATACATTTTGATTTGGATTAGTATTAAGATTAGGATTCAAATTTGGATTTGTATTAATATTAGCAATTAGATTATAATCCCAAATGTTATTATAAACTAAATTACCTAAAATGTCATAAATATCGACACTATGTTTCCCGATTTCAATCATTTCACAAATAATATTAAGACTATTGTTAGATATATCTTCATTAATAGACAATTTCATTGGTGCGGAATTCTGTAATAATCTATCTCCACCTTCTTGGCAAATAGTTGTTGTAATGCTACCATTAACTTTGGTTACTTCACTTATCAAATCTTTTTTATTGAAGATAATTTTACCGATAGTTAATACATCTTGTTTTGTGTTACCCAAAAGAGGCGTACCAACTAAATTTACTAAATTTACTTTATTTGTAGTAATAGTAATCTTTTCTGTATAAATGTAAGTAGTAGCGATATTATTAGTTATATCAGTGATTTCTGAATTTCTAATATTTCCAAACTCTGCACTCTTAGGATAAAATTGAGTATAATTATAACTAATCGCTAATGTATCAATGGCAATTGAATCTACTGCAGATACACCGCCAGTTATTTGAATATATACCGGTATTTTTACCTCTGCAACTGTTGGGTCAAAAGTTAATGCTTCTATTGAAATTTCAACTTTTGCAGCTGGTACTCCACTTCCTTTGAGCGTTACAGTTACATTTTCTCTACAATTAATATCATTATTGATAATATATTCAATATTTATTACTTCATTGTAAGGACCAACTACTGTAGGGCTAAATGTAATATTTGTGGGCAAATCAACATTTGGAACAATTATACCGTTTATTGAATTAATATCATAACTAAAAGGAGTAGTTCCGTTAAGGTCAGTAACATTTGAGGTTGTTATTGCCCAATTTTGAGTTCTTTTAATATCAAAGCTTAAAACTTTATTTTGATTAACTATAACAGCACCAAAATCTAACTCTATTGGTGAAATACCAAAGCCAGAAGTAACTTCTACTTTGATAGGAATATTATAAGTTATATCTTGTCCATTTTCATTGATTGTTACTTTTACATTTGCTTCAAACACACCTTTATTTCTTGCTGGGTTTGAAAATCTAATAGTTTGTCTTGTATTTTTCGCACTATCTAAAGTAAAATTAGATATATTATTGACTAAACTAAAATAACCTTTGTCTTTGCCATCAATTTCAAAACTCACTACCGTTACAGCAATAACACCTCTGTTGAATATATCAATAAATAATTCATCAGTACTGCACGGACTTTTAAATCCAAAATCTAAATTTGTTGGTTGGACACTTACATCACTTTTAATAGATTTACCGGTAATAATTAAGTCAAAAGTCAGATTACAGTCATTTTCTTTAAGCGTTAAAATTTTGTTAAATGCACCTTCAATTTTGGAAATATAATAAACTTCTATTTCTATTTCGCCACCAGGTAAAAGTGTAAAATCATTTGGTACAATTGTAACATCTGCTTCATTTTTGGTAAATGAATAATTTTTGGTAATATTTCCAGTATTTTTGATTGTAACTTTTCTTGGACCGAAATTTACATTTAGTGGCATATCACCAAAATTCAGTGTGTTATTCGGTATTACTTGAGTGGATAATCCCTCAATATTACCTATCAAGTTTATTGAAATTTTGTCTGTTTGATTATTATCAGGATAAATCAAGTTTATTGTTGCTTTTGCAATTTTTGGACCTAATGTCTTATTTTTAGAATCAAAAGTTGCTTTTAGTCTTATCGTATCATTAAAATTATATTCTTTAGTCAATGATTCAGTTGCAACTACCTTGAAATCATCTGGATTTGTACTATCTAATATAATTTCTGCAATTTGAGTACCAGAGCCATTATCAATAGTTTTTAATTTAACTTTCTTTGTATTTTTATTAACTATAGTTATAATTGTATCTTTATTGTCTGCACAAATTAATACATTTCCAAAATCAATATCTTTGGGAAATTCGTAATTCACTTTAACTCCACGACCAGTTAGAGTAAAGTCAATATTGGTAGCACAAGACAAAGTACTTCCGTTACCATCACCTTTTGATATTGCTGAACTTGGATTAGAATAATCTTGCTCCAAAGTAGGAGTAAATGCAATATCTAACTCCAAAGTATCACCTTGTTTGAGTCTTACTGGTATCATAGGTCTAATCGCTCTTATTGTAAAAGGAGGATTTACAAGAGGGGTTGCTTCAATCAGTGCATCAATATTTCCATTATTAACAATTTTAATAGTTTTGATTAATTCTTTACCAATAAATACATCACCAAAATCAGTGTCAATCGTATTTTGTACTATTAGATTTGTTTCTCCGACCACAACCTTTAAAATTAATGAGTCAATTGCTGTTGGACATTCGGCAATAAAGAATCTCACTATACTAATCAATCCATTAGGTCCGGTAGCAATATTTGTTTTGGTAAAATTTATTTGCCCTACTTTGTCTTGATTTGGCAAGTATGTACTCAAAGAACCAGAGCTCAAGACAAAATCAGTATCAATATCAATTTTATTTATACTTACACCTGCTTGAGAAACGTTTTTTAGTCTAAATTGTGCATTGGCAATTCCGCCGATACAAACTGTACCAAGGTCTAAGGTATCTATATCTTTCCCGTCCAAATCAGTAGCAATTAAAGAAAACTTAGAGAAATCGTATTCAACTAATAAAAATCTTTGTCCGTTATTTCCTTTCATATTAGTAAATAGTTTCAAACTATCTCTATAAATGCCATTAGTTTTGCCTTTGGGGTCAAAAGTAAATTTGACATAAACTGAATCTTCATTAAATATATTATTAGCCCCAACAGGTGAGACCAAACTAAATCCTTGGTTGCCTCTCACCCAATCATTAACCAAATCAAGTGACAAACTACCAAAACCAATATTTGTTACCCACAAAGAATCAGTAATAAGACCTTCGCCGCAACTAACGACTTTTTTTATTAGTCTTTTTTGAGTTAATATTTCAGGTTGTAGGTCAGAAATTAACACATTTGCAGCTGACAATGATAGTACTTGAGCAGGCTCATCTCTATAAAGGTCAGAAATTGGTAAAGTTGCGTCAACAACCCCAGCTAAGTAAAAATATTTATTATTTGCAGTGATTTGATTTTTGTAGGGAGTTAAATCTATGTCTTTAGTCCATCTTCCATCAGCAGTAATTGTAGTTGGGGCAAGAATAGGAATCCAATCTGGCAAATTACCATGTTTGATAAATAATCTGAATTTCCCTGGTTGTAATACTTTTACATAATCAGCTGAGCCGGTAATAGTAAATTTAAGATTGGAAAAATAAGTAGTAGTATCAATTGAGAAACCCAAATAATTTGTACCCACAGCGTTTACTATTGTAGGATATAAACTGGTATTGCTAAAAGTATTAATTCTAACTCTGCCATTACTTGCATTACTGCCACCAGAAGCGGACAAACTAACTCCATTAAACCCTAATTTTGTATGAAAATCTACTGTTCCACCAGAGCCAGAGCCACCATCGGGAATACCATTTAGTCCATTTGCACCATTTGCGGTAATAATTACATTTTCAATTCTTTGACCTAATATTCTAATAGCTCCACCACCACCACCACCAGCTCCAGCACAAACTGCAAGACCTTGGGGGTTACCACTTGCTCCACCAGAGCCACCACTAAGTGGAATACACATTTGATTACCGTAAGCTTTTCCAGCTGTATTTGCACCTGCATAAATAGTTGTCCCATCAATTGTATGTCCAGCATGTCCGCCAATTCTTACTTGTTGATAGCCACTACCACCACCATATCCACCATCTTCATTACAAGAAACACCAGTAATACAACCTTTACCAGAAGAACCAAATGGAAAACCAGTTCCTCCACCAGAGCTTTCAAAAGATGTAGTGGAATTACCACCTTGTACCAAATTAATTGAACCACCACCTAAAGTTGAGTTGTAAACATTACCAGACCCGTTACCACCATTTTTTCTTTGGGAAACTGCTAAAAATGTCCCATTTTGTCCACCTGGACCACCACCTGTAAATCCATCACCGCCATTTGTTCCAAATCCACCACTTACTTGAATATCACAGAAAGAACCACCTCCACCGCCGCCACCAACACCACCGTCAAGACCAGTAGAGTTTACGTTGATTGGTGTAGTTCCTGTTTTGGATTTTATTGGACCTTTAGAAATTAACGTAAATGGTAAGTATGCTTGATTACCAGCTAAACCTGCATCACAATCTGTTTTTGAAACTGTATAAATATTAGTAGAGCTTAAAATCATAGAATCTACAATCATTACTCCTCTTCTTGAACGCTTACCTAATTGACCTTGACCCAAAATATATTCTGCTACACCTGACTTATCACCAAAAGTAAAAGGCAGAACGATGTCGAACCTATATTCAGCAACTTTATTATTATTAACATATACACCAAATATAACAAAAGTTCCACTTTTATCCCATTCCCAACTTGAAGGCTTTGCATCAGGATTCACGTAAATATAAGTTGATAGCAATCTGCCATTAAAACTTACTGTTGCGGGTCCAAAAGTAATCAAATTTGAGTTTAGTGGTTGCTCTTGTTCAATTTTAAATTTAACATTTGAATTATTATCATAATTAAATCCATCAGAGCCAAAAAAATTATTATCATCAAATTTGGCAACTGCTTCTACATATATTCCCATTCCAGGAGCACCGATATCTGGAATTATATAGGTAGTTTGGGATATTAGATTATTCAGATTTGAAATAAAAATAAATGTAAAAATTAGAAATATAAAATTTAATTTATTTGAAATTGAGATTGATTTTGCCATTGTCATACCATACATATTATTATGAAATTAAAAACAGAAATTAGAAAAAACTTAACTATAAACTTTACTAAAGCGTATTAGCATTATTGTTGCATATTAATTATATAAATTATACTAATAAAAACAATTATGTTCTCAAAAATACATATTTTATATAATTAAATATAATAATTATGTAAATTTATTAATAATTGATTAATTATTGATATATAATTGATTAATAAAATTAAAAATTATTTAAAAAATTATTTAGAAATTGTGAAATGTGTTAGAAATCGCGATTAGTACAAAAAAATAACGAAGAACTTAAGTTCTCCGTTATTCATTAAAATCATTTATATTTATTGATTTGAAGTAGTACGAGTAAAATAAAACTTTATCAATAAATAGTTTATTTCTTAAGTTCGAAAACTAATGTTTCAGTTTGACCACAATCTAACTTAAATTCTTTATATTCTGTATTAAAACCATCTTTCATTACTTTGATTTTGTAATTACCTTTACATCTATCTCCAAGTTCAATTCTACCATTTAGATTAGTTTTTAACTCTTTGATTACATTTCCATTTAGATAAATATATGCAGTTGCATTTTCAATTTTATCACCACTGCTTTTATCTTTTACAGTAACATCAATAAAGTTATTACAGCAATCTGTTGAATTTTTCTCAATTACTTTAGATACTTCGGTTGTTAGATTACATTTTACTACAAATTCAAATTCTATAGATTTGTAACCATCTACTGATACAAATACTGAATATTTACCTTCACATAAGTCTTCTAATTTGATATAGCCGTCTGCATTTGTTTTGCCATCTGCTTTGACTACCCCATTTAATCTAAATTTAATTAATGCGTTTGGTACTTTATTGCCGTCTTTGTCTTTGATTACTATTTCTGCATCACCTTCACAGCAATCTGTAGAATTTTTCTCAATTACTTTTGATGCTTCGGTTGTTAGATTACATGTTACTACAAATTCAAATACTATTGATTTGTAACCATCTACTGATACAAATACTGAATATTTACCTTCACATAAGTCTTCTAATTTGATATAGCCGTCTGAATTTGTTTTGCCATCTGCTTTGACTACGCCATTTAATTTGAATTTAATTAATGCATTTGGTACTTTGTTGCCGTCTTTGTCTTTGATTACTATTTCTGCATTACCTTCACAGCAATCTGTTGAATTTTTCTCAATTACTTTTGATGCTTCGGTTGTTAGATTACATTTTACTACAAATTCAAATTCTAT
>JBDNHS010000228.1:0-3695 GCA_041688685.1 Kapaibacterium sp. (SeqCode) | reverse complement strand
TGATGAAAAAATATCAATAGAAGTTGCTAAATTGCTGGAAAACAACAATATTTATATTGTTCCTTGCGTAAATCCTGATGGATATGTAATTAATATTGTTGATAACAAAACTGGATTATGGAGAAAGAACGCAAAAGTAATTGATAATAAAGTTGTGGGAGTTGATATAAATAGAAATTACGGACCTAATTCATTTTGGAATTACCCAAATCCAGATGGTTCATCAACTTATATTCATGCCGAAACTTATAGAGGTGAAAAAGAATTTTCTGAACCAGAAACAAAAGCATTACAAAAATTGTGTTTAGAAAATAATTTTGTGTCAAATATTAATTTCCATAGCTTTGGCAATTTAAATATTGTGCCTAATTTGAGTTTGAAAGGAACTAATAAAAATCTTTTGTTTGAAAAATTGTTTTTGAATACATATTTCAAAACTAAATACTTATTTGGAACTGATATTATTACAGTTGGCTACACAACAAGAGGTACAGCAGAAGATTGGATGAATCAAACTATTGATAAGCCAAATTCAATTTTTAGTTATACGCCAGAATTAGATGATGTGTTTTATCAAGTAGATTCTACTAAACTTATACTTGGTATGAGAAATAGTCTATTATCTGTTGTAAACAATCTAAAAATGACATCAAAATTTCCAATTATTAATAAATATGAGTTTGTTAATAATAATCCTTTAACTTTAAAATTATATTTAGATAACATTGGTTTTGATGATTTTGAAAATTTAAAAATTGAACTTGAAAAAAATATCACAAATGAAATAATTACTCCCATCAATGATTATAAGAAAACTATATCTCAAAATGAAACACTTGAAATATTAATAGAATTTGATAACTTTAAATTAAATCAAGCAGATACTATTGCATTTATTAAAATATATGATAATAATAGTTTGATCGAAGTAATCAAAATCAAACAAAATTTTAATGAATATAAATCAACTAATATTCTAAATCCTAATGATGTTATGTTTGATAAAAATTATATGAAAAATAATTTCATCACTTATAATAACTATAAATTAATTGATTTAGATAGTAGTAATTGGGGTATAAATTTTGCTTTAGAAAAAGCCTATTTGAGTGAAAGCAAAGACTCTACTTATTCATTTAGCCAAGAAACAATTTTAGAGTTTAAAAATGATTTTGTTCTAAATAGCAACAATAACTTTGAATTAGTAATCGAAGCTGAGTGGCTAATCGAAAGAAGACATGATTGTTTTATTATTAGATTATTCGATAGTATTAATAACAAATATATATATTTAGAAAGTGAATTTAATACTAAAAGAAGATATTATGAAAGTGGCAGTCTAACATCGACTGAATTTCCAATGTTGGAAGGTTATTTCCCTGATAATAATATACTTAGATTTAATCTTTCAAAAGTAAGAAAAAATTATAAATATAAATTACAATTTTTATTTATTTCAGATAAGTCAAAAAATTATGATGGAATGAAAATATTTAGTGTTGACCTTATCGAATACTTACCAAATAAAATATTAAGCCTAAAAGATGATAATGTGTTTGACAAAGGTGAAAATAGTTTAACAAAATCGTTAATAATAAACTCTAACAACACGTTTAATATCAATGATTTAAACAAAATGTTTAATATAAATTACAATTCTTTTGATGAATTAGAAATTAATGCCTACAATCTATTAGGAGAAGTGATTTTCTCTAATAATTCTAACTTAAATGCTGAAAATATTTATATTGATGCCTCCGAATTTTCTAAATTTATTGGAAATATTATATCTGGAAATAGTCAAAAACAAATAATATTTATTAATTTTATACCAAAAAGTAATATTAATAGTATAAAATATTCTGAAGAAATTAATAGCTTAAACAATAGTAAACATAACAGTAATATGTACTTAAAGTTATTAATTGAATAACAAACACAAAATGAATTAAATGATTGAACAAGATTTTTATATAACTATAGATGGACCAAAAAGAACTCAGATTAAAGAGAAAAATTCAAAATTTATAGCTTCGGTTACTCCAATTAAAAATAAAGATGAAGCACAATCATTTTTAGAAATTATAAAAAGTGAATTTCATGATGCATCTCACCATTGTTTTTCTTATAAATTAGGAGAAGAAGGTTTAGATATTAGATATAGCGATGATGGTGAACCTTCCGGCTCTGCTGGTAAGCCGATATTGTTTGCAATTAACAAATTCAAATACACAAATGTTATTGTCATTGTAACTCGATTTTATGGCGGTACTAAGTTGGGAGTTGGTGGTCTTTCGAGGGCATATTCTGAGGCAGCCAAACAAGTTCTTGAAATATGTTCGCCTTCAAAAGTGATATTAACTCAAAAAATAAAAATATTTTCTACTTATGAAGATATATTAGCAGTAAAATCATTGATTTCAGAATTTGCAGTTAATTTTCATGAATTTTATACCGATTCTGTTGAAATATCAGCAGAAATCCCAAGAAGTCAGGTAAAAATCTTTGAAGGAAGATTAATAGAAGCAACTGCTGCAAGGTCAGGAATTATGTTAATGGAATAATGTAAATATTTATTAGTTAGATAGATACAAATTAGTAATTGTTGAAAATGTTGAAAAAGTAGAAATAGTTGAAAATATAATAAAATAAATAAATTATGATAATAATTGAAAACATTGTTGAGTACAAGTCGGTTCTAAAGAGAATTAAAACATCAAATTCCACAATTGCTTTTGTTCCAACTATGGGAGCTTTACATAATGGTCATTTGAATTTAGTTAAAATTGCGAAAAATAAATGTGATATTGTCATAGTTTCATTATTTGTAAATCCTAAGCAATTTGGACCAAATGAAGACTTCGAGAAATATCCAAGAACATTAGAAAAAGACATAGAGCTATGCGAACAAAATGGAGTAGATGTAGTATTTATACCTCATCAATTAGAAATGTATCCTATTGGTTTTGCAAGTCAAATTGAAATTAAAAATATAACTGAAACTTTTGAAGGCTCTAAAAGACCTGGTCATTTTAACGGAGTTGCAACAATTGTAGCTAAACTATTTAATATAATCCAACCAGATGTAGCCGTTTTTGGTCAAAAAGATTATCAACAATGTTTATTAATCAAAAAACTTGTATTGGACTTTAACTTTAATATTGAAATAATTATAGCCGCAACTTTAAGAGAAAAAGATGGTCTGGCTATGAGTTCACGAAATATTTATCTAAGAAGTAACGATAGAGAAGATGCAAGTATAATTTTTGTTGCATTAGAAAAAACAAGACAATTAATTGAAAATGGTGAAACTGACAGAAAAATAATAAATGGATTTTTATTAAATTACCTCAAAAAAATAATTAACATAAAAATAGACTATGCTCAAATTGCACTTGCTAATGATTTATCCACCCCAGATTTCTTTTTGGCAGGAGATGATGTCGTAATATTGATAGCAGTTTATATTGGTACAACAAGACTTATTGATAATACTTTATTTAAAATCCCTTCTAAATTAACTTTCTAATCTAACTTTCCAAATTTAATTGTAAATAAATTAATATCACAATCGTTTCTACTTACTTAACACCGTTGGAGGTGCAAAAGTAGTGATTAATTCAAAATATTAACATTACTTAGCTGAGATCAAACTCCTTGAACCTGAACTGGATAATACCAGCGTAGGAAAACGG
>JBDNHS010000227.1:0-14772 GCA_041688685.1 Kapaibacterium sp. (SeqCode) | reverse complement strand
TTATCATGTGAAATTTTTCAAATCTCGCCTTAAAATCCTCTGCCAGACAGTCAACACGATTTAGTGTTTTGAGAATACTTTTTTTGTTGACAGACTCAATGAAATTATGAAAATTACCCATTAGTGCCTCTCTCATATCCATTTTGTAAAAGTTTTTGAGAGTATTTTGTAATGTTTGATTGTTTAAAGTGTTGTAATATCTAAATGCATCATTGACTAATTTGTGTTTCAATGGTAATTTGCTTAGGCAGCATTCAATTTCTTTTTCTCTGTGCATTCTAAATACATTAACAGTCGCCTCTGAACTTGGGAAATATTTTTGTACAGCATCTAAAATATTATCATTACCATTTGACATAAATGATTTAGAATTATAGCCTCTTTTAGCTAATCTTCCAAATAAATTATTCCATACTTGAGGGGATTCAGAGATGCCAACTTCATACCCTATAATCATTGATGACAATCCATCAACTGCAATAGCCATATACATACTGTTGTTGCTTGTATCAGAACTATGGTAATCACCAATTCCCTCTCCGTGGTAATTACAAGCAAAACTTTTTCCCAATAGATAAACTATATCCGAGTTTTTATTTGTGGAAGTCGAATCTAAATAATCTTCCCAATTTGGTGAGTTAGTCAGAGATTTTCTTATTTTTTGATTAATTCGATGTGGCGAACTATTATATAAAGGCACTATATCACGTACTGTTGCACCTAATAAATACATTTCTGTAAGTATATTGATATCTGGTTTGGGTGGTTTGAGTTTATTAACTGTCCAAGTTTTTTGGCAACTTTTACAACGCATTCGGGTACCACCATTATTGGTCGTACCATGTTTGATGACTTCATCACTTCCACATTTTACACAGGCAATTATTTCTTCATCTACTAACATATTAAATACAGTCTTTTACTTTTTGTTCTTTTAAATATTGTTGTATTTAAAATTACAAAAAATTATCAATTTATTTACAACTTTATAAATTTAGAAAAATAACTTTCATTTCCAATAATGATATTTACAAAATAAACACCTATTTGTAAATCAGAAATATCAATTAAAATTTCATTATTTATTAATTCGTATTTTACTTTTTTTGTTTGTCCAATTTCATCAATAATTACTACATTATTGATTTTTTCGTTGCTATTAAATGACAATTCTTCGAGTTTGATTTTTACATTTTCTGTAATAGCAGTTATAGGATTTGGATATGTAACTAAGCTATTTTTCGTAGCATTATCTTCAATACTTAAGATTTTGACATCTAATAAATCATCAATAATAATAATATTTGAAGTTTCATAAATATCCTCAATATCAAAATTCAAAATTGTAATAGAGTTTAAATCTGGGTATTCGGCTGAAAAACCAACAACATCTTCTGTTCCCGCTAACAATATATTTTGATAAATATTCATTGCGTCACTAATCTGAGGAATTATACTTCTGATTGGTTTATTAACTAAGTTGTTTTTGTTTAATTTTAAAACATTTTGATAAATATTAGAAGTAGTATTTTTAGTATCAATTATTTCTACACCAAAATCTTGACTATAATTTTCATTAACTATCTTTTCATTTATAATAAATTTAAAGGCACTCCAAATTCTGTGTTCTGGGTGGGTAAGTGAAAGATTATAAAAAATATCTGCTCCAGAAATTACCAATGATTTACCAGACATAAACAAATCAACTAACATTTCAGCTTCGGTCGAATCCAAATCACCATTGCTTTTGTTTACCAAAACAGTTTTAGAATAGTTTGATTGATTTAACATTTTTTGATAGTCATTTTGATTAAAATTTACGTAATCAAATTGCTTAAAGTTTAGATAATTATTATAACTTGAAATAGAATCAGAAAGTGAAGTAAGATTACAATTAATAATATCAAATTCATCTGTAAAGTATGAAATCAAGATGTTTCTATCAAATCCATCATTAGTTTTTAAATTTACCTGTGCATCTCCAATGCCTTTTTTGCCAGTAGTTAATTTTATTCCACAGTTTTGAGTGCCACCTGCTTCTAAGTCAAACTTTTCTGAAATATTTTCTAATCCCCAACTATCTGACGTTCGAGATGACTTATTAGAGCTTAGAGTTACTGATAATTTATTATCACCAGTGTTTTCACATAGCCAATTCTTGTCAAAGATAGTGTTGCTGCTCCCCACTTTTTGATTTGCACCAATTGAAGTAACTTTAAATTCGGCGAACAAATCTAATCCACTTACTAAAAGTAGTATTAAAAATAATTTAAAAAATCTTAAAAATCTAAAATCTAAATTTGTAGAAATTAACATACATACCCTTTAATATAATTTATAAATAAAATTAGATCTTAATTGAAATAACAATGAAAACTAATTAAAATGAAAATAAATTGAAACTTAACAAAAATAAATTCGTAGTACAAAGCGTACTAGTTTTCATAGCCCGTGGTCGGAGCAAATCCTAAAAATTTTCATAGCTTAATTTAGGTATTGCTCCGGCTTATTTTTATGAGTCTAATTTAAGCCTATTTCAATTCAATAACATCGCCAGAAATATTAAAAACTTTATTACCATATCCACCAACAAACAACAACTCATCTATTGAAAATTCTTTATTATTATCTAAAATATCAGTTATACCATCTAACAAATAGTAATTTAATGAATTATTTGTAAATGTGAAATTATTATTAATCAATATATTTCCCAAATTATGTCCTCGATAACCTATCACAACAAAATTATTAGTCAAATTATCAGTCGAATTGTTGTCTTGGTCTGTAAACATAAGGTCAGAAATAAAAAAAGTATTTCCCGATAATGAATTTATATCAAATATTTCTGTAAATTCTATAAATCTTTTATTTTTCTCAAATGGAGTAAAAATTACTTTTGAACTTGAAATCAATAAATAGCCAAAATTTGTTTCTCTGACTTTCGTAATACCTTTCATTTCGTAATTTGATAAATCAACTTCTGTCCAATTTTCTCCAAAATCATTTGTAATATATAGTATAGCGGTATTATAACTATTATCCAAACTCCCAGCCACATAACCGCTACCATCTTTGTTGATTTTTATTGTTTCCCAAAACACTTCATCAACAAAAGAAGTATCTACCCAATTAATACCACCGTCAATAGTTTTGAAAATTTTGCCATTTGTACCTGCCACCCAACCAATGTTTATATCTATAAAACTAATGGAACTATAACTTTGATTGCTTTGTATTTGAATTTTTTTCCAATCTAATCCAGAGTTTGTAGTTTTGAATATTATACCTTTTTCTGTGGTAATGATTCCTAAATTATTATCATAAAAGTATAAGTCTAACAAAGGTTGTTGCGTATCTAAATTTACTTTTTTCCAACTACTTTCATTTTTGTAATAATAAGTACCATTTGTGCCACAAGCAAATGTTAAATTGCCTACTTTAACAATTTTATTTAGATATATTTGTTCCGAAGAGCTTGATATTGGTGAATCTCCAGCACAACCTATAATTAAAAAACTAAATAAACTAAACATACAAAATAGAACATATACATTTAATGTCTTATGAAATTTAAAGTTATTAAATTTAGTAAAGTTAGCAAAGTTCAAAAATTTATAAAAATTAGGAAACATATTAAACATATTGTAGTTATTAAAAAAGTGTTATTTCGGTCAAAATTAAAGATAATAAGCTCAAACTAATTATAAGGAATTTCTATTTTGGCAATAGTGAATTTGCCGAGTTCACTTTCATAAGTGATATGACCATTCAATAAATCTAACCAAGTTTTCGTAATAAATAGACCTTTATTTTGATTATTAATACCATCTTCATTAATATTATTATCAATATTTAAATTACTTACATTATTGATAATTGGATTAAATAAATTATTTATTTTACTTGTATCAAACCCTTTACCATAATCTTTGACACCAAAAGATAAATAGGGTATATGATTATAAATAATTTTTTTTATAGAAACATCAATAATTCTACTTCTAAAAGAATATTTCACAGCATTTTCAAATAAATTATTTAAAATTTGATATATCATATTTTTATCAGAATATATTGTGTAGTCCTCTGCAGAAAGTTCATTAATCAAATTTATTTTAAATTTATTTTTATTAATATCCTTGTGCGATTCTATAAGTTCTAAAATAAGTTCATAGAAATTAAATTCTTGTTTGTATGTTTTTATATTTTCTAAATTATAATTATTGAGATTTAATACATTATCTAATAAAATCACCATACTTTTGATAGCATTATTTACTTTAAGGATATTTTTATTAAATTGCTCAGTACTCTTGATTTCAAAGAACTTTTCTAATAAATATATAGAAGTCTGAATTATAGTTAGTGGTGTTCTAAATTCATGAGAAACAGTTGTGATAAATTTAGATTTTAATTCTAAATATTTTTTTTCTTCTTGTAAAGTTTCTAAAATCATATTTTGACTTATTTCTAATTGGTTTGTTCTCTCTTTTACTAATTTTTCGAGATTAGTATTGATAGTATGTAATTGTTTTTCTTTTTCCTTAATTTCAGTAATATCAATTATGGCACCATCAAAATATATTTCTCCATTTTCATCGGTTTTTTTGGTAAAGGAATTAAGACCCCAAAATTCTGTTCCATCAAGTCTTCTAAATTTAATTTCGTGGTTGGATACTTGAGATACATCTTCATACTGTTTTATATAATCAGTTCTAGGATTTTTATCACTATATAGATTTTCAACTCCAAATCCATTCATTTGGTCTAAATCATCGAAACCAAACATCAAATGAGTAGCCTTGTTTGCGTAAACGACTCCTTTTTGGGGAGTAGTTCTGTACAAAGCTTCTTTAATATTGGTATTTATAGAACTTATTAATTCTTCATTTTCTTTTATTATTATGTCTTTTTCGTAAGACTCTGTAACATCTTGAAAAGTACCATAAATTTTAACTAATTCTCCATTTTCAATTAATGGATATCCAGTTGATTTTACCCATTTAATTTCGCCTAAGGCATCTTTAAATCTAAACACTTCTTGAAATTCTTCGAAATTATTAATTAAATTGTTTGCGTAATGAGTAATCTTATTTTTATCTTTGCCGATATAAAAATCTATGGCACTTTCTACTTCAATTTTATTTCCAATTTTTAGTCCATGTATTTTATATGTTTGATCTGACCAAGTTAATTTATTATTTTTTATTTCTAATTCCCAAGCACCAATGTTTGCTATTTTTTCTACTAACTTAAATAGATTATTATTTTCAATTAATCTATTTTCAAAATTTACATTTGATGTTACATCTTCATAAAAACTTGCTATTGCCATTATTTCATTGTTTTCATCTAATAATGGAACTATGTCTAAATTATAATATCTTATATTTTGAGATTCTCCCCAAATATCAACACTTTTATTAACTATATATTTATATTTATTAAGTTTTACAATTTCGCCATTTATAGCATTTTTGTAATACTCTTGCAAATTATTATTTTTTATTATTTGGTCATCAAATATATTAAAATCTTTTAAACTATTATATCCTATTTTAGTATCTACTAAGGAGAACTGAGACCCATTCATTCTAATTAACTTACCGTCAGTATCAAAGATTTGAATTGCAACAGGTGCATTGTCAAAAATTGTATCCAACAAATTCTTATTACGTTTGAATTCATTTTCTAATAATTTTCTTTTTGTTATATCTCTATTGATGGTTAAAATACCAATAAAGTTACCATCTTTGTCGTTAATTTTTGTTGCATTTTTATTGACATATAATTCTTTGCCATTTTTAGTTATTTGTTTTATCTCACCAATCCAACTACCCATTTCTAAAACGGAATCGAAATCTATATTTGCATTATCTTTATCGTCAGAATTATTAATATAAAATTCACTTCTATCTTTCCCAATTGTTTCATCGGCTGTAAATCCATAAGTTTCTTCAGCAATATTATTCCAATAAGTAATTTTAAATTCATTGTCCATTGCAATAACAATATCATTAATATTATTCAATATAGTGGACTGAAATTCTAATTGAGACTTAAGTATTGTATCCTCTGTAATATCATTTACAAAGCAAATAATAATGTCAGTTCCTTTTTGATTTGTTAATCCATCGTACTTTAATATCGGTGAAAAGTAAAAATCGTAATATCCAATTTTGCTATTCTTACTATTATCACCATCATTATCATAATCAACCAACAAACTAAAATCAATTTTTACCTCTTTTAAACTTAGATTTTCACCATTAAGTATTTTATCAAACTTATCCCAAATACCTATTTGATGAGATAATTTGTTATTCTCAATTTCCATCACCAAATCATAATTTTTTTCTTTTGCAAGTTCTTTGATTTTTTGATTTACTTTTAACTTATTTCCTTTTGTATCTAATATTTCAATTCCGAAAGGAGCATTCTCAAAAATTGTATTTAATAGAACTTCATTTTCTTTTACAATTTGATATAAATTATTTCTCTCAGTAATATCAATAGAAATAGAAAATGATCTTTCAAATCCAAATCTATCTTTGAGTAGTAAAACAGTCATCAATACATCTATATGTTTACCAGATTTGGTAACAAATGTGTAAGGAATATTACTCAAACTTTTCTTTTTAAAAAACGTGGGCACTATTTCTCTCAAAGCATATTCTCTGGAAGATTCTGTCATAAAATCGTACGTATGTTTACCGATGACTTCATCATAAGAATATTCAAGCTTTTCCAACCAATACTTACTTACTTCTACAATTTCACTTCTATTATTTAGAGAATGTACCATTAGAGGCATATCTTCCATAATTTCGGAAAATATCTTTTTGTCATTAAATCCTAAGGTGATTTTTTTGGAGGTTGTAATATCATTTATAATAAGTTGTTTATATTTTTTACCCAAAAATACACTTTCATTCTCTCTTACTTCCAAGTATAAAACATCTTTATTATTGTCAATTACTTCGTATTCTTTTACTTTTTCGTTTACTTTTTTACCAAAGCATTATTGATTTTGAATGTACTTAATAACTTATAATTTTCATTTATATAATTAATTAAATCAAAGTCTCTGCTATTTTCTATTTCATCATTATAAAAGTCATTAAATAAATCATTTGAATAAACTATTTTGTTTTCGTAATCTAAATAACAAACCAAAGATAAGTTTGTGTCTAATACTTCATTATAATTGAAAAGTTCATCTATTTTGTTTTCTTTAGTATTGGTAGGTATTGGCTTAGTATGATTTATAACATAATACCCCAAACCTTCAATAAATACTCTTTTATTATAACTAACAAACTCTGAATTTATGTCTTTATATTTTACAGAATATTTTGAGGTAAACTCCCCATCATTTTCGAGAATATAACGAATTCCATCATTTAAGTCTTTGTTATCAATTTCATTAGTATTTTCAAAGTATTCGCCAATTAAGTATATATTATCAGGCAACTTTTTATTTATATATACTATTATACCATCTTGATTTAAAATGGATATTATTTCATCTAAAAATGAATATAATTTATCAAAGTAATCAAATTCTTTCTGGAATATTATATTATTCATATAGTAATCAAATAGTTAAACTTTGGAAGATATTTGTAAAATGTAATACAAAAAATGTAATTTCTTTAACTATAAAATTAAAAAAATTAAATCAAAGTTTATTAAAAATTTAAATTATTTTTATTTAGAAACTAAAATTATATTTTGGTTTTGATGTGCTTTTGAAATATATTTCTAATAAATTCTTATTTTCTGCTTTATTTTGATAGGAATTAGTAGTTTCATTTGCTTTTGTTTCGGCTGGTATTCTTGAAGCATTTTTAGATTCAGTTCCAGATTCAGTTCTTGAGTCTGTATCAGTTTCAGTATTAATTTTTGTTGCTTCTTCTATTTGTTCCATTGTTTGTTGTGTTAATTCGGCACGTGCTTGTGCTTCTATCTTACTTGCACCGCTCGCCACTTGAATATCTTGTGCAGAGGGTTCAGCCGGAGCAAGTGCGGCTCTTCTTACTTGTTGCATCTTAGATATGGTTTCTTCTGGAGTGGATTCTGCCGAAGAGTCTATCTGAACTTCCCCACCTATTGCATATTTCTGACCGTCCGGTCCTGATTGATAACTATAAGTAGGTCCACCAGTAATAATACCAACACCAGCACTTAAATGTGCTTGTTCGTGAGCTCTAACCTCAGCGTCTCTTGCCTTTAATTTATCTACAACATTCTTGTCCTCTTCGCTCAATTGAAATTTGTTTGTTGGAGTATTTTCTACTGTTTTGTCTTCTATTTTATCATTTTTTTGATTTTCTTTATTTAGTTTTTTTAATTTATCAAAATCTATATCAAGTTTATCATTGTCATAATAACTTTTGGCATAGTTATTCCTATTATTAATTTGAGATATAGATTGTTTATCTATATCCTTTAATTCTTTTATAATGTTATTTCTGTAAGCTTTTATTTCATCATAATAATTATAATTATTATCGGAAAAATAATTACTGGAAATATTTTTATTTATTGAATTTTCTAACATATTTAAAAATAAATAAAATAAAATTAATAATAATAAGCAAATATACTTAATAACACAAGTAATTTTACAAAATTGTAACTAATTCTTGTTAATCGGTTTGATTATGATAGAGTTGATATTTAATTTGAAAAAATAAACATATTTTATAATTATTTGTTATATTTTATAATATTTTAATCAATTATGATATTTTTAATTATATTTTACTTAAATTGCATTTAGTATTTTACAACATTATTTAACTCTATAAAATAATTGGAAAAATCAAACCAAAACATTAAAACTCATCAAAGTACACAAAAATATGATGAAATTAATACCAAATTTATCAAAGACCAATTTGATAGACTCTTTTATATTTATAATGTAAAATCTAATGAAATCTCATGGAATGGTGGGTTTAAAGAAGTATTAGGATATGATGATTCTGAAATGAATAGTTTCAATATTTCAGATTGGGAAAATTCAATTTCTCCTGAAGATAAATCCAAAACCCTCGAATTACATAAAATTAGTATAATTAATAAAACTCCCTACGAAACAAGTTACTCTTTTAAAAATAAAAATGGAAAATACCTCCAATTAGAAGATTATGGAAACTATCACGAAGAAAATGGAAATATTTATTTGATGGGAAGTATGAAAGATGTTTCAGAAATAACATTTATAGATAAAATTATAAATATACATTCTGTGATATCTGAAAAAATTACAATCTCGAAATCTCTTGAAGAAACTTTGGTTTTCGTTACAAAAAGTATTGATGAAATCTTTGAAAATGAAATAAAATCAACGGTAAATTTAATAGAAAATAATAAAATCAAAAAATTATGCTCGTATAATTTGAATGAAAATATCAAAACTACTCTAATTGGTTTGGATTTGAAAGATGGCAATGGTATTACAAATTATGTATTTAATAAAAAAACATCGATATATATTTCAGATATTAAAGAATCTATTTATTTTCAAAATTTCCCTAAATTATATTTGGATTCTAACTTTAGCTCTGCAATTGGTTATCCTGTTTTAGATAATAATAATAATTGTTTGGCTACTCTAAATATCTTTAAAAGTACAATAGGTGATTTTGATAAACTTTTGCATAAATACGTAGAAAAATTTATTGGTTTGATAAAGATTGCTATAGAAAAAAATAATAATGATAAAGAATTAAAAAAACTTGCTTCTGTTGTTCAAAAAGCAAGTTATATGATTTTAATATTTGATGATGAAAATAAAATTACTTGGGCAAACGAATTTTTTTATAAATTTACAGAACTTAGTCCAGAAGATATATTGAATACACATATCTTTGACTTTCCAAATTCGGAAATGTATAATCCATTACAATATGAATATTTTCAAAAATCAATAATAAACAAAACAAGTTATAATATTGAAATATATAATTTGACTAAAAGTGGAAGACCATATTGGGTCGAAATATCTGGCACTCCTAATTATGACGAAGATCATAAATTTAGAGGTTATACACAAATAGAAAAAGATATTACCGACAAAAAAGTATCTGAACTAAAATTACAAAAAAATGAAAAGTTCCTATTGTCTATCACTTCAAATATGTCTGAAGGTATTTATAGAAGTTCGGCAGATAAAGGTATAATTTATTGCAACGATGCTTTTGTAAAGTTATTTGGATACAATAGTGTTGAAGAAATATTATTGTTAAAAAGTGAAAATTTATATTTTGATCCTGATGATAGAACTAAATTAATCAATAAATTAAAAACACAAAAAAAAATCATTAATGAAGAAGTAAAATTCAAAAGGAAAAATGGTGAAGTGTTTTGGGGATTGATTAACACAAACTTCTACGAAGAAGATGGTATTAATTCTTATCAAGATGGATTTGTTTATGATATAAGCCAAATAAAAGAAGCTTCATCTCAACTAAAATCATATAATTCACAACTTGAAAATGTAATGAATGCTATTAATAATAGTGCTTATGTTATTATGTTGGATTTAGATTTTAGAGTGAAATTTATTAATAATAAATTTTGTGAATTATTAAAATTTACAAATTCAGAAGTTGCTGGTAATAATATAATTGAATATATTTATGATGGAGAAGAAAATATATATTGGAATAATTTAAAACAAGTTATTTTATTAGGTATTTCTCATAGAATAGATATTAATTTTTCTGATAAATCAAACCAAATTCTATGGTTAGATTCAGTAATTAATCCTATAAAAGACGAAAATGAAGAGTGTTATGGTTATTATCTGATTGCTAATGATATTACCGACAGAAAAAATGCTGAAGATTCTATCATCGAACTCAACGAAAGTTTAGAATTAAAAGTATTAGAAAGAACTTCAATGCTTAATGACGCTTTAGATGAAGTTCGAATGCTTAACTCCTCTCTTTATGAAACTAATCAGAGTTTGATGACCTTGAATGACGAAAAAAATGATTTTATTAGTATCGCTGCTCATGACCTTAAAAACCCATTACAAGGAATTATGTTTGCAGCGGAACTAGTAAAAGCACATTTGAGTAAACTTTCGACTGAACAAATACTTTATAATATGGGATTTATTGAAAATACATCAAAAAGAATGAGTGAGATTATTCACAATTATCTAAATGTTACTTCAATCGAATCGGGTCTATTTAATTTTAATTTCCAATTTATTGATATTAAATATACTATTGATGAATTAATAAATAGTTATATTCCAATTGCAGAAAATAAATCTGTTAAAATATATTATGAGACACAACAGATTTCTTCTATTATTGACAAAAATGCTTTCATTCAAATAATAGAAAATCTACTTTCAAATGCAATCAAATTTTCTCCATCTGAAAAAGCTATTAATATTAATTTAGAAGTGAATGAAATCAACTTTATGATTAATATAATTGACGAAGGACCAGGATTAACCGATATTGACAAACAAAACTTATTCAAGAAATTTGCAAAACTTTCTGCCAAACCAACAGCTGGAGAGAGTTCTACTGGTCTCGGTCTTTCTATCGTCAAGAAATTAGTTGAATTGATGAATGGCAAAATAAATTGTAGTAGTGAATATGGCAAAGGCGCTATCTTTACCGTTACATTACCAATTAGACAAGCATAAGATATTTGGAAATTGCCAAAAAGACACAAATCACAACTTTATTCCAAAATAAAGGTGTGAAATTTCTTCCTCATTAATAATTGCTACATTTGGCAAATTTGCCCATTGACTAAAATCTAAGTTATTTAATAATTTTATAGATGGTGTATTAGTTGACAATACTATTGCCAATAGATTTTTGTAGCCAATTTTTTTGGAGTAATTAATTACATAATCTACTAACTCTTTTCCAATTCCTTGTTTTTGGTTGTCATTATTAATATAATAACTAATTTCAACGGTCAATTCTAATGCCTTTCTGCCTTCTCTATAACTACTTATAGAAATCCAACCAACACATTTGTTATCGATTTCATAAACAAATATTGGGTATTTTTGCTCATTATTTTGATGAAATTTAAACCAACTTAACTTACTTTCAACAGAAAAAATTTCTAAATCTGCGGTTGCATTACCTCTAATTACTGCTTGATTATAAATTTTTACTATTGCATTCAAATCACCCAATTTTGCTAATCTTATTGACATATATTTTTTAATTACTAATTTAGAAAATAGTTGATTACATTGATAACTATATTTTTACTTACTTACTTAATAATATTAAAAGTTAATACTTTATTTGAATTACTGATTATAATACTATAAAATCCTGAGTTTAATGTATTTGTGCCATCATTTACATTATCAAAACTTATCTCTAATTGATTATCAAATAAATCCACTTTATTAATATTTAGTTTAATTTCTGTACCTAAGGAATTATAAATTTTAATGTTACTTTTATCTATTTCTGTAGCACCAGTGATAGATGAGTTTGAAATTGAATTAAGCTCACTTGAAAATAACTTAATTACATTATCACCAATAAAATAACTTTTTCCATTTGAAAAATTACTAAATTGATCTTCAATACTTGAATAAATAAACTCATAAGGCTGTGATTGTTTAGATTGACAGCCTAATTCATCATCTACATAATTACTTCGGAAAATTCCATTTTCTTTTGGGCTTAAAATATTTGACTGTGTATATGCATAAAAAGTGCCTCCTTTATACCAAAATGTAGCACCAACATAGCTCGAAATTAGATTGTCTCCTTCTTGTGAAATTGAAGGTGTATCCAAAGCAGGTAATAATTCTACATTAACAGTATCAATTATTGTACAAAGGTTTTTATCAGAAGTTGTAAATTCAATTGATATATTTTCAGACAACTTATTGTATGATAACTTTATAGTATTTTCAACTAAATCTATTTCTAAAGTAAATTTACTTGCTTGACCTTTAAGTACATTGTATGTTGTGCTATAATCTTTATTATAATCATCAGTGTAACTAAAAACAGTGTTATTAGTTGCTCCACATATATTCAAAGTATCTGGCAAAAAGAGTTCTGGACCCGTAACAATTACATCGTATTTTACACTGTCAATATTATTACTTTTTGTATTTGTTCTGTATAAATTGATTGTATATAAGCCAATATTAGTCCAAAAGATATTAATTTCAGACTTATTACTATTTAGGAATTGTATGTTTTTTGCATCGACTACTTTTTCACCTTCAATTTTCCATTCATATTCATATTGTAGCTTATTCAATGCTACATATTTGTTTGCTGAATTAATACAAACAGAGTTTTGACCAAATACAGTAAGTTTATCTTCTAATTCTATACCCTCGGTTGCAGTTTCAAATTCCCAAACCACTGACCAATTACTTACACCATTATCACCGAAAGCACGTACTCTCCAATAATATTTAGTATTAAATTCTAATCCCTCTGCATAATAATAGAAAATATCCAATTCATTATCTGATTTTACAATATTAGTGAAATCTACATCTTTTGCTATTTCAATTTCATAAATATTATGATAAACGCTAAAGTTCCAGCCAAGTATTACATCTTGCAGAAAGTCTTTCTCTCCAGATAATGGTGAAGTTAGTTGTGGTGTTGGAATTGCATCATAATCAGCCGTAGTAAATTCCCAAATCTCACTCCAATCACTTCTTTCAACAGAATTTGGCACCGACCTAACTCTCCAATAATATTGAAAATTAGTCAACAAATCATAATTAATATAAAAAGTATTTATAGTCGTAAATTGCATCGGAGATGTAAATCCTACGTTATCGGCAATTTGGATTTCATAAGACTTAGCTTCCAAAACCTTGCTCCATTCGAATTCAGTATAAAAGTCCACACCAACGGTAGTATTATTTGGGATATAATTTATTGGTGCATCGATAGCAAAAGCACTATGAATATTAATAAATATTGAAACTAAGAATAAAGATAAATATTTATTTATGTTATTTGGCAGAGTTATTTTCATATTTTTCCTCGAAATAAATTCTAAATTCAATCTAAATATGTTACTAATATTTGCGACTAAAATCAGTCTGAAAAATCTGTTTGTTTATTTAATTACACAATTACAATTTTATTAGTAATTAAATTATTTTCAATTTGTTACAATATAGTTAATTTTTTTCATTTTGTCATAATATCATAAAATATTTACAATTACATACGAAAAAAACAACGCTCAAAAAGTGCCATACCTAAAACAGTATTCTTTTAGACTATATTATTCGCTTTCTTCATTGTAGAGAAGACCGGCGGGTTGTCTTCCCGATCTTAAATTCCCCGCCCAATCTTGAAATTTGCAGGAATAATGATTTGGGTAATCTTTCATCAACCGTAGGATTAACCCTACGGTTGGTTTCCCTTTTCTATAATCAAGGTTCAAGATAAAAATACCAAAAACCCACTAAACCAATGAGAAACTTCATAGATACAGACAGTTCAAACAATAGTTCAAATTGAGGAAAACTTTTATCAAAAAAAATCAATTATTTACATTTATTTTCAATAAAAGTGTAACTTTTTGAATTTTAATTTGTCTATACACTAGTAAGATATGATGATATGAATAATTTAAATTTAAATAATAAATTTTAACTAATATTTTAACTAATAATAAATGTCTAATTAAAGGAACATTATGAAAAAAATACTACATATTCTGAGCTATTGCCTATTGCTTGTTGCTATACCCATAGTAAGCAAAGCTATCGAATTC
>JBDNHS010000226.1:0-3322 GCA_041688685.1 Kapaibacterium sp. (SeqCode) | reverse complement strand
TAAAATTAAAGACGCTAAAAAAGATAGCAATTATATATTAACAATATTATTTAAAAAAAAGGATTACTGTAAATTATTGTTTATATTATATTAAAAAGGATTACTGTAACTTATTGTTTATGTCATATTAAAAAGTATCATTGTAACTTATTGGTTACTCTAATAGTAATATTCTTTAATATTAGCTTTTATTAATAATGATTCAAATGTTTCACTTGAATCATATTTTGTTAAATCAATAGAATAATGATTCATAATAATAATTTGTATTATAAACTAGACTAATAATGTAGTTAATCTTATATATGATAATTCCAAATATTTATATTTTTTAAATTTTTTTGTAATATATAAAATAACACAATTTATTTTGTTAAATTGATTACATTATTATCTTTTATAATATAACAGTCTTCATGTTGTACATATTTAATTTTATTTGTTTTATCAATCCATTCCAAAGGTCTGTGGCTTATAATAGCTTGTTTATTTATTAAACTTTTTATTATTTTTTTATCAAATAAATCATTAATGTGATATTCATAGGGAAGAAGTTTTGTTTTGGTTTTCAGTTCTTCAAATATTGCTTTTTCTTTTCCATTTAATTGATTTAGTTTAAAATCACGATCTATTTCAAAATGAGTAACTGGAAATTTAATATTTTGAACCATGATACCGTCAGATTTTATGTTTGGAATATATACTTCAATTGCAAACATCTCTCCTTCTGTTAATTCAGCAGTTTTATCTATATATTTTACACATTCTTCGGGCAATAGGTTTAACGGTTTATTTAATATAAGTTTTTTACCGTGAACACATCCTTTTTCTATATTATGACCTCCTAAAAAATCTAAAGTATTATAACCTTTGGAAACTATTTGTATATTTGTAAAAATTGATATTTTTTGTATTAATATTTTTTTATTTAATTCTAATTCACTCTTGATATATTTTTCAATTGATTCAACTATTGATTCACAATCAGATATCGGTTTTGATTTTTCACATATTCCGTATTCAAAGGTTCTCGCCGAATCAATAATATTTCCGTCTTCTTCTAATCCAAAATCTACTTTTATGTAGTCTCCAATTTTAAATGTAATTATATGTTCCGGATGATAACTATCATGTGCAATAATATTATTAACTGAAATACCAATCGGAAACGCCTTATTCAGATTGTTTTCTCTATAATATTTAGTCATATACTCATATAAGGTTTTGTTATTGACCAATTCTTTATTTTCTATTCGAGTTTTTATATCAGACATTAATTGCTTGTGATGAAATGCTAAAATATTTAATTTATCTAAATCAAATGATTTGGAATTAACTTCTAAATTATTAATTAAATTTGTATTCATTATATAAATTTAATTAATCGTATTTCATTTATATTGATTTATATTGATTTATCGAGTTTTTAAACTCAAATACTTTTTTTTGTATTTTAAATATTTTATTTTATATGAATAGCCAGAAAATTGTTGAATTGGATTTGGTATTAGACTTGGATTTAGATTTGGTATTAGACTTGGATTTATATTTGGTATTAGACTTGGATTTAGATTTGGTATTAGACTTGGATTTAGATTTGGATTTAGATTTGGATTTAGATTTGGTATTATACTTGGATTTAGTTCTGGGTTTAGATTTAGTTCTGGGTTTAGATTTAGTTCTGGACCTGGTTCATCAACAAGTTCTTCATAAGCAGATTCATCGATTCCCAATATATCTAAATCGTTATCTGGTGTAATTATTGAAGTTATAATTGGTAAATCGTCCAAACTGATAGATTCTTTTAATTTATTGAACAAATTATCAATATTGATTGGAACTGGATTTGAAAAAGTGAAAATCATTTCATTTAATTTAGCAATTAAAGATTCTACATCGCTAGTTGCTTTTGGTTTAATTAAACAAAATAATTGGGTAGTTTCAACTGGAATATATTTAACATGTTCTTCTATTATATCTATTTTATTTGACGAAATGGTGAATTTAGTAGTAGTTATTTTTTTATGAATTTTATCTAATAATCCTACTATTTGTTCATTTGGTATTTTGTTATTAGATTCAAAATATGAACTTATATTAAATAGTTTATTTATGGACCCATCATCAAAAATTACCATATTTTCATAAAAAGTTGTTGGTTTCAATTCAGGACCCATTCCAATAGAACCAAGTAATGTGCCTGAATAAAACATTAATTCTATAATCATATCCATTGGTAAATGTAATTTATCATAATCATATAAATCTAACATTGTAAATAATATTGTATATGATATGGAAAGTAAATAATCGTTTACCCCATTATTTAAATCATCTCTTAAATATTTATATGCAACTTTATAAACGCGTTCGCCTAATGTATCTTCGGGAAATATATTAAAATCATCCGCATTATGCAAATCATCATCAAGTGATACTTCAAAAAATAATTTTATTTTATCGCGAGATATTTTGTATTTTGACATTTGATTAATTAGTTCACTGCCATTTTGTTCAAATAATTCCTTCACATGTTTTATTATTAATTGTGGAAATAAAATTTTATCTTCTGGCAATTCATTTACAAAAGCAGTTTTAAATGATCTTCCTAAATTTTGTATACTTGATAATATGTTTATAAACATTCTATCATCATATTTTTTTGCTATATGGCATGGAGCAACTGGCTTTATCATATATTTATGAATTATATATTCCAATTGTCCAATGTCTAACCCCATATGCATTAATGAAACCATATTTATATCTGACCCATTCGCTTGATTATATAATTTTACTATATTATTCATATAGTAATCGGGATATGCATCAGGATTAGGATTATCAATGGATAATATTCTTTTTTCTATTGAATTTAATACCGGTGCGTTAAATTCATAATTTTTCAGTTCTGCAACTAAATCACTGTTAATTTCACTTTCCCCTAAAATTTTACCTAAAAGTTCCCATACTTTATTACCATAAATTATTCCGCGTCTTTCTATCCGAATTAATTGTACTTGACGACCAATATCTTTTATTTTATTAAAAATATATTCAAGATTATAAATTGGTTGCGAACTAGCTGGTTGACTTATTGGTTGTTCTAATTGATTTAATTTGGATAGTTGATTTTGGCTAGCTGATTCTGGCATTTTATCTAATCCTGTGGGACCCAATTCTTCAGGACCCAATTCTTCAGGACCCAATTCTGTAGGACTTTGTATAATAATGGGAAGTACTGGTTTATCTAATTGAGTACTTTGAATTAATTGTTGATTTTCATTCATAATAGTTGGTAGACTCATTATAATATAATAAT
>JBDNHS010000225.1:0-2548 GCA_041688685.1 Kapaibacterium sp. (SeqCode) | reverse complement strand
TTTTAACGGATAATATAATCCTTTATGAAAAAAATTAAGATTACACAAATAAAAAGCGGCATAGATAGATCTGAGCGTCAAAAGCAAACATTAATTGCCTTGGGCTTGAAGAAATTAAATGCTACAAAAGAAGTAGAAGCAACTCCACAAATTCTTGGAATGGTTAACAAAGTTAGCCATTTAATAAAAGTGGAAGAAATTGCTTAATTAAATAATTTAATGCGAGGGGTGATACCCCGTAAGTTCAAAATCAATAAAAAATGAAACTACACAATTTAAAACCTGCTGAAGGGTCTGTAAAAAAAGCAATTAGAATCGGACGTGGTGAAGCATCTGGTAAAGGTGGTACATCTACAAAAGGTAATAAAGGTGGACAAAGCCGAGCAGGTTATAAAAGCAAAATGGGACACGAAGGTGGTCAAATGCCAATTCAACGCCGTATTCCTAAGCGTGGATTTAAAAATATTAATCGTATTGATTACAAAGTATTTAACCTTGGTCAATTAGATCAGTTGGTTGAAAAATATGGTTTCACAGAGATCTCTTTAGAAAACCTTTATGTTAATGGTTTGATCAATAGAACTGATCGTGTTAAAGTACTTGCAACTGGAGAGCTAAAAGCAAAGTTGAGCTTTAAAATCAACGCAATTAGCGATAAAGCAAAAACTGCAATTGAAGCTTTAGGCGGAACAGTTGAAGTTATCAAGTAATTTTATTGTAAATTGCCAGACGCATCAAGTATGCGTCTTTTTGGTTTTCAGTTTTAATGCCATAATTAAGCGAAGTGAAAAAATTAGTTGAAACTTTTAAGAATATTTGGACTATAGAAGAGTTACGTAATAAAATTATTGTAACTCTTGCCTTAGTATTAACTTATCGTATCGGAACACATATTGTATTACCTGGAATTGATCCAAACAAGATTGAAGCTGCTATGGCTGCTTCAAAAAGTAATGGTCTTTTAGGCATATTTGATATGTTTGCTGGAGGTGCTTTTTCTCAAGCTTCAATTCTAGCTTTAGGAATTATGCCCTACATTTCTGCATCTATTTTTATGCAGTTGATGACAATTCTTGTTCCTCAATTACAAAAAGTACAAAAGGAAGGAGAAAGTGGCCGTAAAAAAATTAATCAATGGACTCGTTACCTAACTGTTATAGTAACTGCATTTCAGGCTGGTGCTTATGTTGCATATTTAAATAGTCCTGGTTATGCTGAAGCAATCTTACCTGAATATAAAGCATACTTTTGGTTTTCTACTGTTGTTACATTAACTGCTGGTACTCTATTTGTAATGTGGTTAGGCGAAAGAATTCAGGATAAAGGTTTGGGTAATGGAACTTCTATCATCATTATGGTTGGAATTCTTGCTCGTTTACCACAATCTATTGTTCAAGAATTTGGTGCTAAGAGTGCAAGTGGTGGTGGTGGATTATTGATTTTCTTAATTGAAATTGCAATACTTGTTACCATCATAATGGGATTAATTATTCTTGTTCAAGGGGTAAGAAAAATACCTGTAAATTATGCTAAACAAATTATTGGAAACAAGCAGTTTGGAGGTGCAAGACAATTTTTACCTGTTAAAGTAAACAGTGCAGGTGTAATGCCTATCATTTTTGCTCAAGCAATTATGTTCTTACCAACATTAGCATCATTTACTAACTTAGATTCTGCTCAGGGTATTGTTAAAATATTTAATGATCATAGCAATGTGTGGTATATGGTTATTTATTCTGTGATGGTTATTGGATTTACTTTCTTGTATACTGCATTGATATTTAATCCTAAACAAATTGCAGAAGATTTAAAACGCAATAACGGATTTATACCTGGTGTTCGTCCTGGTCAACCAACTGCAGATTATATTGGAGCTATTATGGATAGAATTACTTTACCAGGTGCAATATTTCTTGCATTGGTAGGTATTTTACCAGGCTTTGCTCAACGGTTAGGAGTAACCCAAGGGTTTAGTTCATTTTTTGGAGGAACTTCTTTATTAATTATGGTAGGTGTAGTATTAGACACTTTGCAACAAATAGAAACTTATTTGTTAATGAGACAATATGATGGATTAATGAAAAGTGGAAGAGTGCAAGGAAGACAAACAGTATCGTCTAGTACTATTTAATCGATAATAATTACGATATTTACAAACCTGTTTAGCCAGTCTGAACAGGTTTGTTTTTTATCATGACTAGGAGAAATAATATGATCATTTATAAAACAGATGCAGAAGTTGCTTTTATGAAAGAAGCGGCAGTTTTGGTAAGTAAAACACTTACTGAAGTGGCTAAAGTGCTTAAGTCGGGCATGAATACTTTAGAGATAGATCAATTATGTTCAGACTTTATTAAAGATCATAAAGCAGTTTCTTCTTTTTTAAATTATAGAGGTTACCCATTTACTATTTGTGCATCTGTAAATGATATTGTAGTTCATGGTTTTCCTAATAAAGAGTCATTAAATGAAGGTGATATTGTTTCAATTGATATGGGCGTTATTTTAAATGGTTGGCATGGAGATCATGCCTACACATTTATTATTG
>JBDNHS010000224.1:0-2778 GCA_041688685.1 Kapaibacterium sp. (SeqCode) | reverse complement strand
CTGATCTCTTTGTGGTCTATTTTTTGAAGGTTATTAACCCCAACAAGAGTAAGTCCTGACTTTATTAAATTACCAATGCCTGGAACCATACCTGCAACATCACCAACTATACTTGAATTTATTTTTTTAAAAATATCAGCACCTTCATCTAAATATTTTTGATACATGTTGGCATCTTCTTTAATTCTTGGAAATCTTTCTATTTCTACTTTTATATTTTTTTCTGAAACTCTGTTGACCCATTTTGTAGTACGTAAAAGTAATTCTTCGTTAGAAATTAAAAACCCATCAGTTTCCTCGAGCAATGTTTTAGTTGATTCTCTAAACTTTGACAATTGCCCTTCAATTATCATTTCGGCTTCAATTTCATCCATGCCTAGTTGCAAGGCTTTTTTAAGAAGCAATTCTCTTTCGCTCTGCGTTATTTTTCCGTCCTCAAGAGCTAGTGCTAAAAGTTTATAAAATTGTTCCATTTAAAGTAATTTTTATTAGAGCTATTTGTTAAATCCTAATTCATAATTAACACCAAATAACAACTGCGAATCGGTGTTTTTAATATTGATATACGGTGTGGAATGATAGCGATACCTTAGCATTGCATATATTTTGAAATGGTCAAGACTATATACTAATTTTGGCTCTACATATAGTCTATAATCCTTTAAATCATCAGATTTTAGTTGATAGTATAGCACGGTGTTGTTTTGTAATTTTTTAGTTATTTTGAAATTAAAAAATGAACTAAAACTAAACCTATAATTTATGATATGAACTGCCTCTAAGCTATTTTTTAAATACATTTCGTTTTCATAAAATGGACCAAAGGCAACATCTAAGTAATTATGCTCTTTGTTAATTATTCTATGGCGGTAACCAATTCCTGCTAAATAGCGGCTATTTAATGATAACGAAACTGCTTTTTGACCTTGTATAAAGGAATAGATTGAATTATTTTTTAAGGCGTAGCTGTATCGCAATTGACTAGTATAATCCGATGAAATCGTTTCTTTATCAGCAGAAATAAATTCATAATTAAAAAAGAGACGTATTGTATTTTTATTCTTTTTATAAGCCAATTGGTTGGCAATATTAAGTTGGATTAACTCAATATTCCCTGTTGTGTAGTTCCCCTCTAAACTTGATGTTAATACAAATGTACTATCTGTTTTTGTTGACATACTTTCCGTATTGACAATGGATTGGGCAAAGCCCAGTATGGGTAGTCCTAACAGTAATAACCAAATTATTTTAATTTTCATTTAATTTGTTTAGCTTTTTATGTCTCATTATCAAAACAATCAATCATGTGACTTTTTTATTATATTTATAAGTGCAAATGAGATAATTTTTTATATTCTAAAAAGCCAAAAAGAAATTCTTGCCATTGATTTCAATTTTAGAGATTCTTTTTTTTTAGGATGCAAGTTGCCACGCTGTATGGATGGAATATTATTTTGAGATTTGTATCTGCGATTAGCTTTTTCAATATTTTTAATTTTGTTAAATATTCAAAAACATGAATTAGAATTGAGAGCAACAATTCATATCATTAATAATTTTCTTCTTTAAAAATATTTGCAAAGTCATGTATATATTGGTAGTATTCAACATCATTTTTCTTCAAAATTGATACATTTACATGTAGCATCAAGATATCATTCTTGGTTTCATTACTAATGAAATTTACAATATGCTCTTTTTCTGGAGCACCAACTGTCCCGTGTTTAGCTATAAGCATTCCATATTTATTTGTAACAATTTCAGCTCGATTATAAAATTTTTCTAATTCATTTTTATTAGAAAATAACGTCCCATTAGTAAAACTATTATGGCCTTTTTCTGCACCTGTATTGAATTGCATTAAATATTCATTTGATGCCGCGTTGACCATAAAAATGCAAATATTATCCTTTTGCATTACAGAAGAAATATCTTTTTTAATTTCACTCAATGCTGGATGTAATTTTAATGTGTCAAAATAATTTTTATTTATAACCACATTAAGTTGATTGTCTTCTAGGAATGAAACTGGACTAAAGACCTCATTAGAAATATAATTAGCTTGAAGGATATCCGCAACAGCCATGCTAAAATGCCCAAAATAAGGTTGTATGCAAGGATATAAATTGATTATTGTAAGTTTAGAGTTTCTATTTATACATTGGCCATAGGATCTGTTTAAATTAACATATTCTAAACCAGCAGTATTTATACCATCTAATTTTACATTTCTTAATCTTAACTTTTTTGAAAACTCGCATACTTGCATTACAGAGCTTTCTGAAATACACATTTTATATTTTATATCCTCTAGATTTAACCATTTTCGAGGTAAATGAGATAGATTTAGAACTTTTTTCTTGTTTTTAACTGGTACAAAATATTCGATAGCAAATGCATGTACTAATTGTGATTCAAGTTTTTTTAATTCTTTTAGTAATTTGTCTTTTTCAATTTGTTCAATAAAACCTGAAGCAATAATACCTGCAGGTAAAGCAAATATTCCAACACCGAGGATAGCTATTACTCCCGATAAAAACTTACCTGCAGGTGTTATTGGATTAATGTTGCCGCCATCAACAGTTGTTAGGTATTTATCTATTCCCCACCACAACGACGTGTATAGGCTTTCAAATGATTTTGGTTGTGCTTTGTGTTCTAATACATACATTAGTATTGAGGCTGCCATCAGCAAAGCCAAGATCATTCCCAATGATACTATAAGTTCAGTTTGTTTATTTTTAATTGCCTTTAACATTCAATTGTAGATATTTACTG
>JBDNHS010000223.1:0-1279 GCA_041688685.1 Kapaibacterium sp. (SeqCode) | reverse complement strand
TTACTAGATTATATGAATATACCTAACAATACTTGGATGGATTGGCCTGAATACGATTTATGGAAAAGTAAAAATTCATCTTCCTCTTGGAAAATTATCCCTCTTATGTCATTCAATAAATGGTCGGATAAAAATACAAAGTCATTCCCAAAAACTACAGAACAACTTAAAAAAATTAATGGCTTGGTTTCAGCAGGTTTTTCTAAACTTGGACCTAATACAACATTAGCTTTGCATAAAGGATGGGCTAACCTATCAAATAATGTGCTAAGATGTCATATGGGCTTGGTAGTTCCCGAATCTAAATCTAAATGTAAGGTATTTGTTATCGGTAAATCGAATGACTTGATGTATCAACAAGAGGGTAAGTGGATTATCTTTGATGATAGTTTATTTCATTCTGCTTCAAATGAGTCAGATTCTAAAGATAGAATAATTTTACTTTTAGATATTGAACGCCCTTCACATATTGAAAAAGGTATATCTGATGTTGATAATTCACCAGAATTAAATAATTTTATTAATGAATTTAATTCTGGTGAATTTAATAAAAATTTATAAAAATTTAAAGTTAATTATTCGGCAACTATTATTTTTTTTCGCCCTATTTTTTTTGTAATATTATCCTCTCCTACATCTAATTCTGCTAATTCTTTTTCTAATTCATCATTTAAAGAATCAATGTCATCCAATTTATATTTGAGAAATGTTGTTGGCATATCATTTATACTATTTGCATATGAAGTTTTATTTAAATTTGCATTTTCTATAATTTTAATAGTATTTGTTTTACTTGTACTACTTGTATTAGTTGTCTTTCTTACCCTAGTTGTTTTCTTTTTTGTTTCTGTCTTTATCGGTTCAAACATTACTTTAAATTTAGAATATGAATTTGAATTTGAATTAATAGAACTTGTTTCATTATCCGATTCTTCATTAAAATCTTCAATTGCTTGAAGTAAATTTAAATATTTGGGATATTGATTAACTAGTTTATTTTTTGCAGTTCTTCCTTTATTTGTAAGAGATAGAGTTGTCCCAAAACTTCCTTTAACTTGAGTTTCAATTAAATAATCGTTATTAATTAAAACTCTAATAAATTCTTTCCACCAATTTTCATCTCCAAATGATAATCCGGTTCCATATTCTTCAAATTTACACATATACTCTTTCACTTTTGAACTCTTACCCAATAATATATTAACAGTCATTCCTGTACCAAATTTATCATTGATTCTCAACATTAAATTTAATAATAGATATATTTGTTTTGTATAAT
>JBDNHS010000222.1:0-2347 GCA_041688685.1 Kapaibacterium sp. (SeqCode) | reverse complement strand
ATGCAAGTTTACGATAACACAGTAAAAAATATACTCATAACAATACTATTTATATTAGTAGTATATTTGTTATATATATTACAAATGATATTTGTTCCTTTATTTATGGCTTTATTAATCGCATTGATGTTTCAGCCTATAATAACCTTTTTGTCTAAAATCAAAACTCCAAGTTGGCTTATTTTGCCAACTATTTCTATAATTACTTTAGCAATTGCTTTTGCTATTTATTTCATCATATCTGAAATAATTGATGATTTAATAGTAAATCAAGATTTTATTCTAAGAAGATTAAATCTTAAAATGGATTCTTCATTAAGGTGGATAAATAAAATTACTGGAATAAGATTTAATGCAAATAAAGATTTTGATGGTATATTCAGAATGTTCTCCAAAGAGCATTTTGCAAAATATGCTGGACGTTTTGCTAATTCATTAGGCAGTTTTACGACTTCTTTTGCAACTTTTTCTTTATATTATGTTGTATTATTATCTGGAATGAGTAATTACAAATCTTATATAAGTTATGTTTCTGGAAACGAAGATTCAAAATTATTAGAGAATTTTGAAAAAATACAGAAATCTATTTATTCTTATATGATAATAAAGACTATTCTAAGTTTGTTTATGGCTGTAATTGTATATTTTATTTGTTATTCATTCGAAATCAATTTCCCTTTTTTATGGGCATTTTTGACTTTTTTACTGAATTACATACCATCTGTGGGTTCAATAATTGCAACACTTGCACCAACATTAATGGCGTTTGTACAGTTTGAAGAAACAAATAAAGTTATATTAATTTTACTATCTATTACTATGGTTCATTTTGTAATAGGCAATATACTTGACCCAATTATAATGGGAGATAGATTAAAACTAAATACTCTTACGGTAATATTTAGTTTAGTGTTTTGGGGTTTTTTATGGGGTATACCTGGTATGATTTTGTCTGTCCCAATTATGGTGTTAATAAAATTAATTTTTGAACAAATACCTTCATTACATATTATTGCCAGAATATTAGGTAAAACAATTAAAGTATAGTATGTATTTTTGATTTTTATTGTTTAATTTTATAGATTAGACAGAATACATTAATTCACAAATTTAATTTATGATTATTTTGAAATGGATATAATAAACAGAGAGCATCAGTCAGTTTTTCAAACATACAAAAGATTAGACATAGAAATTATCAAAGCTAATGGTGTTAGACTTTATGATAATAAAGGGAATGAATATTTAGATTTTTTAGGTGGAATTGCAGTAAATTTATTGGGACATTCACATCCAAAAGTAATTAATGCAATTATCGAGCAGATAAATAAATATATGCACATTTCTAATTTCTTTTATCAAGAACCCCAAGTAAAATTGGCAGAAATGTTAAAAGATATTACGAATATGGATAAAGTGTTTTTTTGTAATTCTGGAAGTGAGACAACAGAAGGAGCAACGAAATTAGCAAAAAAATGGGGAAGTGTTAATAACAAAAAAGATATTGTTTCCTTTACTGGTGGCTTTCATGGGCGTACTTACGGTGCATTATCTCTTATGAATAAGCCACTTTATATGGAAGGTATGGGTCCGTACTTAGGTGACAGAAAAATATTAGAATTTAATAGTATAAAGAGTTTGGAAAATGGTATTGATGAAAATACTGCTGCAGTATTCTTAGAATTTATGCAAGGTGAAGGTGGTTTAAAAGTTGTTTCCAATGAATTTGTAGAAAAATTAAAAGAATTAAAGAAAAAATATGGATTTTTATTAATTGCTGACGAAGTACAAACAGGTGTTGGTAGAACAGGTAAGTTCTCTTTTTATGAATATTTTGATATTGAGCCAGAAATTATTACAATTGCAAAGGGAATTGGTGGTGGATTGCCACTTGGTGTAATATTAGCCAAAGATAATATTGCAAATTTATGGACTTTCGGACAGCATGGTACTACTTTTGGTGGAAATTCAGTATCTTGCGTAGCAGGATTAGTTGTTTTAGAAGAATTAATGAATAATAATTTAATGGAACATATAAATTTAGTTTCAAGTTATTTAAATTCTAAGTTAAATTACTTATTAAATAAATTTCCAAATGTTGTGAATGAAGTTAGGGGTGTTGGATTAATGACTGGCTTAGAATTAAAAATGGAAGCCAGACCAATAGTAGATAAACTCTTAGAAATGAAAGTAGTTACAAATGCTACTTCAGTAAATGTATTAAGGTTAGTACCACCTTATATTATTACAAATGATGATATTGATGAGTTTATAAATAAATTAGAAATAGTATTAACTGATTTCAATTTATCTTTATAAATATTACATTTTTTTTATATTTCTCTTT
>JBDNHS010000221.1:0-3362 GCA_041688685.1 Kapaibacterium sp. (SeqCode) | reverse complement strand
TTTTTGAATTTTCGTACATAGACTTTGTCACCACTAAATAAATCGACATCATTCTCTAAAATTTCATCTGTATTTATTTTTTCTTTCCAAGAATTCAAATCAATAAACATTCTTGTAAATTCTCTAGTATTTGGATTATATCTCGAAATCTCAACTGAATCCAAAAATGAAGAATTTAAAAATCCTTGACCAAACTTTATTAGAGTTGATAATTTATCTCCTTCAACAAACTCACACTCTAATGGAGTGGAAACCTCTCCAGAAAGTTCTATTGTCGAATTACCAGTCAAACCTCCAACTATTATATGGTCTCCTCCAAAAACAAATGGATTTGATGTTTTATCTGCCAAATAATAATACTTTAATAAATCTACATTGATTCTTTCTTTAGTTTCACTTCTAATTAATGTTATTTTACGTATCGAAGATTCATCTTTGAAACCACCGGCACGCTCAATAACTTCCGAGACTCTATCTACAGCTGTTGCAGCAACCAATGTTGGTCTTTGCACCATTCCACTAACTGTAACTTTGAAACTTCTAATACTTATTAAAGAAACATAAATACTTTCAGTTTTAAATTGTGATTTTATTTTTTCTTTAATCAAATCATAAGATTGATTTAGAGTTTTACCTTTTAGGTCAATTATACCAATATTAGAAAGTATTAACTTCCCATCAGGTGCAATTTTTGTTTCTATATCTCTACTGCCAACAGTACCGAAACTTATAGCAAATTCATCAAAAGGACCTACAATATATTGATTAGGGTCAATTTCACTTTCTATCAAACCCTCTTTTTCTTTACTATTTTTCTCAAGTCTTTCAAATCCAAGTGTGTCAATATATCCTCTTTTGGCACCAGTTATATTGAAGTAATCAAATTGTGAAAATAAATTAGAACTATTAAGTAAAAATATAGTAAAAAAAGTTAGAAATATAGTTGTTTTATATTTTCGAAAATTCATTAATTGTTTTTTAAATTATGGATTAAAGATAAAGTAAATTAGAAATAATGTGAAATAATATATTAATTGTTAATATAATCAAATTCAATTATTTATAATTCGTCCGAAATAGAATTGCAAGTTAATAAAAATTATTATAAAATTATCTTATATTTATATTAACTTGATTATTTAAATCAAAATATAAATAAACAAAATGTCATTATCATTAAATAAAGAGTTATTAGAAACTGCTGTCAAAGCTGGTCTCGAAGCCGGAAAATTATTAAAAGAAGGTATAGATACTATTTATGAAATTTCTTATAAAGATGGATTGAATAATTTAGTAACCGAGTTTGACAAAAAAGCGGAAGAAATAATAATAAATATTATTAAAGATAAATATCCAGATCATTCATTTTTAGCTGAAGAAAGTGGCGACACCAATTATATTGAAAATAATATTAGATGGGTTATTGACCCACTTGATGGCACTGTCAACTATGCACATAAATTACCTATTTTTAGTGTAAGTATAGCCGCTGAGTTGAACGGTGAAATACTTTGTGGAGTTGTTTTCCAACCAATTTTAGATGAGTTGTTTACCGCTTCATTGGGTGGTGGTGCTTATTTGAATGGTAAACCTATAAAAGTATCGTCAGTATCTGACTTTAATAAATCGTTTTTAGTTACCGGATTCCCGTATAATGTGAATGAAAATCCAGATAATTGTTTAGATGATTTTACTAATGTTATCAAAAGAGGTATTCCTGTAAGAAGATTAGGTTCTGCTGCGGTTGATTTGGCTTATGTTGCTTGTGGTAGATTTGATGCATTCTGGGAAATTAGTCTAAATGCTTGGGATGTTGCTGCTGGTGCAATTTTGGTCAAAGAAGCTGGTGGAAGTATTACAAATTATAAAAACGATAATTTCTTGGTTAATGATAGTAGTCTTATTGCAAGCAATGGACTAATACATAATGACATAGTAAATTTATTGAATAGAAAATAGAATAGTAGAATCGTAGAATAAAAATTGTAAAAACTAAAATTATGAATATTGAAATTTATTTAATGTCCGGTGCTGGAAATTTATTCACAGTAATTGATAATAGAAATTTATTAATTGATGAAAAACTCGTTACTCAAAACCATAAACTACTAACTGAAAATCTATTAGAAAATGGCTTAAAAACTGAAGGAATAATGTTGTTAGAGTTAAATACTAATAATACTACTGATAACATTAATAATATTGAAAACAAAACTAATTATGATTTTGTTTGTAAGTTTTTTAACCCAGATGGTAGTTCTGGAATGATGTGTGGAAATGGTGGTAGATGTATTTCCAAATTTGCCTTAGATAAATTGTTTCCTTATTTTTTTAAAGAATCACAAGACAAAAATAGTAAACTTAAAGAGTTCAATTTTTTTATGGCTGGCAATATTTACAAATCAATTGTTTATAAAAATAACTATGTTGATTTATATCTTCCTAAACATAATTTAATTGAAAAAAGGAAATTAAAAACTAATAATCTAAACGAAAATTTAGAATTCACTTATATTAACAATGGAAGCGATCATTCAGTTTTTTTTATTAATGTTGAAACTGAAGAAGATTTTTGGAATTTTGATTTATTGAGTTTTGCCCCTGAAATTAGACATAATTCTATGTTCCCAAATGGTACTAACGTTAATATTTTTACTATATGTAAAGATGAGTTAGGTAAAGATGAGTTATGCGAAGATAAGTTATTGTTGAGGACTTTTGAAAGGGGAGTCGAAGCCGAAACGGGTGCTTGTGGCACAGGTTCTGTTGCTACCGCAATTACTTCCATTTTAGACTTTAATCTTAGTTTACCTATTAAAATAATTCCAACTTCAAAATCTGAATTAACAATTAATATGATCGATTTACCTTCACAACCAAAATATGAAATCCAAGATTTTGACCACATACAAAATTATATTTTATCAGGAAGTGCCGAATACATCAAAAATATTAACATTGAAATATAAGATAATTGAAATTTAAAATTAGATATTATAAATCAAAAATAAAAAATTACAACTTTATAATTAGAATAATCAAATGAAATACGAATATAATTACTTTATCGAAAAATCAAATCAATTATTCTCCAAAATCAGAGAATACAGAAGACATATTCATTCTAATCCGGAACTCTCATTCAAAGAATACAACACTTCAAAATTCATAAAATCGAAATTAGAAGAGTTAAATATAGAGCACAAAACCCTATGTGAGACTGGTGTTGTTGCTCATATTGGGGATAAATCAAAAAATTGTGTTGCACTAAGAGCTGATATCGATGCACTTCCGATTATCGAAGAAACGGGTCTCGAATATTCATCGGTTAATAATGGGATAATGCACGCCTGCGGTCATGA
>JBDNHS010000220.1:0-5650 GCA_041688685.1 Kapaibacterium sp. (SeqCode) | reverse complement strand
TGTACCTTCTCGTATGAACCTTGGTCAATTATATGAAACTGCACTTGCTTGGGCTGGACAAAAGCTTGGCGTTCACTTTGCAACTCCAATTTTTGACGGTGCAACTTGGGATGAAGTAGGTGATTATTTAGAATTAGCTGGTTTGCCAAGAAGTGGTAAAACTGTTCTATTTGATGGTCGTAGTGGTGAGCCTTTTGATGAAGAAGTAACGGTTGGTATAATTTATATGTTAAAATTAGCCCATTTAGTAGCTGATAAGTTACACGCACGTTCCATAGGACCATACTCATTAATCACACAACAACCATTAGGTGGTAAAGCACAATTTGGTGGTCAAAGATTAGGTGAGATGGAGGTTTGGGCATTAGAAGCTTATGGTGCAGCTTATACTTTACAAGAGATGATTACATTAAAATCAGATGATGTACAAGGAAGAGCAAAAATGTATGAAGCTATTGTGAAAGGTGAAAATATGCCTGACCCAAGTATTCCAGAATCATTCAATGTATTAGTACGTGAATTACAAGGTTTGTGTTTAGATATTAATATCGAATAATTATTTTATAATTAGATATTAGCTAAATTATAAATCAAAAGTTATATGCTTAATTTAATTAAGTGATATAACAAAAGCAAATAAGAAATAATTTTTAAAGTTTTAAAATAGGAGTTTTTCCTATGCATTCAAAAGCAATACCTAAAAAAGGTTTTACCAAAATTTCAATTAAGATTGCGTCACCAGACGATATTCTAAATCGTTCTAGAGGTGAGGTAACTAAACCTGAAACTATTAACTATAGATCATTTAGACCAGAAAAAGATGGTTTATTTTGCGAAAAGATTTTCGGTCCTATTAGAGACTGGGAATGTGCTTGCGGTAAATACAAAAGAATTCGCTACAAAGGAATAGTTTGTGACAGATGTGGTGTAGAAGTTACACAAAAATCAGTGAGACGTGAGAGAATGGGGCATATAATGCTTGCTGTTCCTGTAGTGCATATCTGGTTTTTGAGATCATTACCAAGTAAAATAAGTGGTATTTTGGGAATGGCTACAAAAGACGTAGAAAGAATTGTTTATTACGAGTCTTATGTAGTTATCCAACCAGGTAAAACTGGTCTCCAAAAAAATGACTTATTGACTGAAGAGCAGTATTTAGATGTAATGGAGGCTTTAACTGAAGAAGACCATGATTTAGATGATGATGATATCAACAAATTCATTGCTTATATTGGTGGTGAAGCTGTAAAAGAAATGTTAAGAAGAGTAGATCCTAATACAGATTATATTACTTTAAAAGCAAGACTAAAAGACGAAACATCTCAACAAAAGAAAACAGAAATATTAAAAAGATTGAGAGTATTAGACGCATTTTTAGATAGAGAAAATGCACCATCTCCAAATAGACCTGACTGGATGGTATTAGATGTTGTACCTGTAACACCTCCAGATTTAAGACCTTTGGTGCCATTAGAAGGTGGTAGATTTGCGACTTCTGATTTGAATGACTTGTATAGAAGAGTAATAATCAGAAATAACAGATTAAAAAGACTAATTGATATTAAAGCTCCGGAAGTAATCTTAAGAAATGAAAAAAGAATGCTTCAAGAAGCAGTAGATGCTTTGTTTGATAATAGTAGAAGAGCCGTAAGAAGTGAATCTCAAAGAGCATTAAAATCATTAGCTGATACTTTAAAAGGTAAAACTGGTAGATTCCGTCAAAACTTATTAGGTAAACGTGTTGATTATTCTGGTCGTTCTGTAATTGTTGTTGGACCTGAACTTAAAATGCACGAATGCGGTATGCCTAAAGATATGGCTGTTGAATTATTTAAGCCATTTATTATTAGAAAATTGATTGAAAGAGGGCACGTTAAAACTGTAAAAAGTGCCAAGAAAATGGTTGAAAGAAAAACTAATGAAGTTTGGGATATCCTTGAGAAAGTAATAGAGGGACACCCAGTTTTATTAAATAGAGCACCAACTCTTCACAGATTGGGAATTCAAGCTTTCCAACCAAGACTAATCGAAGGTAAAGCAATTCAATTGCATCCATTGGTTTGTACTGCATTCAACGCCGATTTTGATGGTGATCAGATGGCAGTCCATTTACCGATTAGTTATGAAGCACAGTTAGAAGCTTTATTATTGATATTGGCACCTCATAATATTATGCACACGCAAAATGGTGATCCTATTGCGGTACCTTCACAAGATATGGTACTAGGCGTATATTATTTGACAAAAATGAGACCTGGCGATAAAGGCGAAGGCAAAATATTTTCGAGTTATGATGAAATGTTAATTGTTCATAATACTGGACACTTAGCTCTTCACTCAAAAATCAAAGTAAGAGTTAATGGTACTTATATTGAAACTACTACTGGAAGAATGATATTTAATCAATATGTTCCAGAAGAAATGGGTTTTGTTAATGAGTTATTAACTAAAAAAAGATTAAGACAAATTATAGGTAACTGTTTTAGAACTGCTGGCTTGGCTAAAACTACTGAATTTTTGGATAATTTGAAAGAATTAGGATTTAAGTATGCCACTCGTGGTGGATTATCAGTAAGTATTCACGATGTGGTAATTCCTGAAGAAAAAACTTTGATAATTGAAAGTGCTCAAAGAAAAGTTGACAATATTGAAAATGCCTATGTAAACGGGGTTATCAGTAGTGGTGAAAGATACAACAAAATTATTGATACTTGGTCAACTGCTACAAATAGAGTAGCTGATAAGTTGTATATTGAAATGCAAAAAGATAAATTAGGGTTCAATACATTCTGGATGATGTTAGACTCTCAAGCGAGAGGTTCGAAAGAACAAATTCGTCAATTGGCTGGAATGAGAGGTTTGATGGCTAAGCCGAAAAAATCTATTTCTGGTTCGACTGGTGAATTAATTGAAAACCCAATCATCTCTAACTTTAAAGAAGGCTTATCAATCCTTGAGTATTTTATTTCTACTCACGGTGCACGTAAAGGACTTGCCGATACTGCGTTGAAAACTGCCGATGCTGGTTACTTAACAAGAAGATTACACGATGTTGCACAAGATGTGATTATATCTGTAAATGATTGTGGTACTATTAGAGGTGTAGAGATGACTGCACTTAAAGATGGTGAAGAAGTAAAAGAGCCATTGTACGAAAGAATTTTAGGTAGAACAGCTTTAAGAGATGTTGTTGATCCATTTACTGATGTTTTGATTATCAAAAATGGTGAAGTAATTGATGAGGAAGTTGCCTCAACAATCGAAGCTTCTTCTATAGAATCAGTTTTAATTAGATCTGTTTTAACTTGTGAAGCAAGAAGAGGGGTTTGTGTTAAATGTTATGGTAGAAATTTAGCTACAAGCAAATTAGTTGATACTGGTGAAGCAGTTGGTACAATTGCATCTCAATCGATTGGTGAGCCTGGTACACAATTAACATTAAGAACTTTCCACACAGGTGGTACTGCATCACTAATTGCGTCTCAATCAACTATCGTTGCTAAATTTGAAGGTGTAATTCAATTTGAAAATGTTAGATTTGTTTCTATGGAAACTGAAACAGGCGAAACTCAAATTGTAACTTCAAGAAGTGGAGTAATTAATATTATTGACCCAGACAGTAATCGTAAATTAACTCATTACGATGCCACTTATGGTGCTACATTATTAATTAATGAAGGTCATACGATTAAAAAAGGTGAGATTATTTATGAATGGGATCCATATAACTCTACTATTGTTGCAGAATTTACTGGTAAAATCCGTTATAAAGATTTAATCCAAAACGTAACTTTTAGAGAAGTAAATGATGAACAAACTGGTCACATAACAAAAGTTGTAATTGATACAAGAGATAGAACTAAATCTCCTTCAATAGAAATATTGGACGATGCAGGTAACGTTTACAAAACTTACAACATTCCTGCAAGAGCTCAATTAAGAGTTGATGATAGTGAATTAGTTGGTGTGGGTACCTCATTAGTTAAGATACCAAGAGATATGGGTAGAACAAGAGATATTACGGGTGGTTTACCAAGGGTAACTGAATTATTCGAAGCAAGAGCACCTCAAAATCCTGCTGTAGTGTCTGATATTGATGGTATAATATCTTTTGAAAAACATAAAAGAGGTCAAAGAGTATTAGCTGTTACTTCAATTGATGAAAAAACTAAAATTGAAAATTTGATTCAAATGAGTAAATATATTTTAGTTCAAGAAGGTGATTTCGTTAGAGCTGGAGATAGATTAACTGAAGGTTCGATTAACCCTCACGATATCTTAAGAATCAAAGGTGCTAATGCTGTACAGGAATACTTAGTAAATGAAATTCAAGAAGTTTACCGTATGCAAGGTGTAAAACTTAATGATAAACATATTGAAGTTATCGTAAGACAAATGTTACAAAAAGTAAAAATATTTGATTCTGGAGATTCTCACTTATTAGAAAATGAGCAAGTGGATAAATTACAATTCCTTGAAGAGAACAATAGAGTCAAAAATATGGTTATTATTGTTGACAAAGGTGAATCTAAATTCAGAGAAGGGCATCAATATACTAAACGTAAAGTTAAAGAAGCTAACAATGATTTAGAGAAAAAAGGCAAAACTACTTGTACATTTAGACCTGCAGAGCCTGCTATCGGTGAGCCATTGTTATTAGGTATTACACAGGCGTCATTGACTACCGAAAGTTGGTTGTCAGCAGCGTCTTTCCAAGAGACTACAAAAGTGTTATCTGACGCTTCGGTGGCTGGTAAAACAGATTATCTGATTGGATTAAAAGAAAATATTATTCTTGGTCAATTAATCCCTGCTGGTACTGGTCTTAGAGAATACCAACAAATGATTGTTTCTTCTACTATTGGAAATATTTTTGGTAGAAAAATCAATTTGAGCCAACAATATGCTGAAGATAGTATTAGTAAAGAAATTGACGAAGAGATGAATTCAAGTACGGTAATTGATAAAGAATCATTGCCAACTGAAATCATACAATCTTAATTTAATTTCTGATTATTGATTTATAAAAAAGCCAACTATAAAAAAGCCAACTATAAAAAATATAGTTGGCTTTTTTTATGTAGTTTGCATCATAATTGAGATTATTTTAATTTTTGTGTGTCTATGATATATAGAGATAGTATAAAATAAAATCAACACAAAGAATATAAAAAGATTTGAGTAACTTTAAAATATCAATAGGAACTGGAATTTATTTGGGTGCTGGTGGATTTGAAAAAATAATATTAATTTTTCATTTGGAAAAGAGAATTGTTTTGAAGTTAGTTTAAATATAATTAATCAATTATCAGACTTATATGATAACAATTTATTTGAATATTGTCATTACGGTACCAATAAGTATAGATTAGAAACTACATTAGGTTATAAATATAATAATCTGAATAAAAAAAACATTCATTAGAGTTAGATTAACAGCTCAGTGGAAAGATACCGAGTGTATGAAAGCAAATAATAATGTATTATTACCAGGTGTAATACGTAAAAATGTTCCGTTAATTTCAGTGGGATTTAGTTACGGTATATTCTTTTGACTATAATATCAAATGTTGCCCTAAAAATCCGGATCGGGATGAGAATTGGCGAGAGATGAGAAAAAATGGGACAAGAATATTGCATCTTGCCCCAT
>JBDNHS010000219.1:0-3121 GCA_041688685.1 Kapaibacterium sp. (SeqCode) | reverse complement strand
TTATTTTAGTATTTATTTTAGTACTTTTGCGATTCTATTTATATATTATCGTTTCATTTTTTTTCTGTTATCTGCAATTTTCTTTGCTTCTGGAAACAATGTAATTGCCATTTTGAGTTGCAAATCTCTTTGAGAAAAAATCTGTATTTGTTTACTTCTATCCCAAATCTGTTTTGCTATCAATGCTTTTAAATATAATTTTACTTCACTCTCATCTTTTTTGAAATCGTCTTCTTTCCACTCATCTACCTTAGATTTACAAAGTACAACAAAATCGTCCCATACTTTTCCATCAACTGTATAATTAGAATAATAATCAGAGAATTTATTTTGGTACTTGTTTTTTAATTCTTTGCCATCCGATGAAGTAGTCATATTTGCGATATAATCATTGAATACACTTTTACCAAATAATCCACTCACAAAAGCAGTCCAGCGTGAGTTTGTGTCTGGCTTAACGACATAATCAGGAATTACCCCACCACCACCAATTACAATTCTTCCGGTTTTTGTATAATGTATATCTATAGAATCTAAATCAATTTTTTCTTCAATTTCTTTATCAGTTAGTTTACCAGTTTTCTTTTGTGATTCTAATAGTTTAGCTTTGTATTTTTCCAACGTTAGAGCTGTATTAGAGCCTTCTTCCAACTCTAATCTACCAACTAATTTTCTATATTCTTCTTTATCTTTGAATGGTCTTTGGATACATCTTCCAGAAGGTGTATAATATCTCGAAATAGTTAATCTATATGCAGAACCGTCTTGAACAGGATATTGTCTCTGAACTAATCCTTTACCATAAGAAGTTTGCCCAACAACTAATCCTCTATCCAAATCTTGAATTGCACCAGAAACGATTTCACTCGCAGAGGCGGAGCCACCATTAATCAATACTATTACAGGCATTTCTTCTAATGTACCTTGAAATGTTGACATGTGGATTTCATTAAATTCTCTTCTTCTTCCTTTTGTAAATACTAAAGTATCACCTGTTGGCATAAACTCATCAAGTATATCAATAGCTTGATTCATATATCCACCCGGGTTGCCTCTTAAGTCCAAAATTAACTTTTTCATACCCATAGTTTTTAGTTCATCTGTTGCTTTTACCATTTCTTCGTGTGTAGTTTGGGCAAATCTACCAATGCTAACATAACCAATATCAGTACCTTCTACCATATATCTGGCATCTAAAGTATGTAATGGAATTTTGTCTCTTGTAATAGTAAAATTAATGAGATCTTTTAAACCATTTCTTTTAATATCTATATTTACTTTTGTACCCTTTGGACCTTTTAATTTTTTGGGTACATCTTCTCTTTTAATTCCTACTGAATTATCGCCATCGATTTTAACTATCTTGTCTCCAGCCATAATTCCCAATTTCTCCGAGGGACCATCAGCTATTGGTGAAACAATAGTTATTGTATCATTAATCAAGTCAAACTCAACACCAATACCATCGAAACTGGCATCAAACTCTTCGCTAACTCGCTTCATATCTTCAGCGTCAATATACGTAGAGTGTGGGTCTAATTCACTTAGCATCCCCACAATAGCTGCCTCCATCAACTGATGAGTATCAACCTCTTCCATATAATTTCTTTGGGCACTGAATAGAATCTCTTTGAATTTCTCAAATTCTTCGTAAACATTATCTTTTGAAAGAATTGGTTGAACATATAATCCAATTATAACTCCTGCAACTATTGCAATAATACTGTAATATATTTTTCTCATTTAATCCTCTATTTTTTACTATTTCTAAGTTTTGATTTATTTTTATTATTCTGATTAAGTTAATTATCTTAAATAAACATTATTAATAAAAAAAAGACACAACTTAACAATTATTTACGTCTAAATATTAAAATTGTTTCAATTTAATACAATTATTTTGATTTAAATGCTATAAGTATTATAGTAGTCATTAATGTGTTTAATTAGATAGATACAGAAAAAGATATAACAAAATTGTATATATTAAAAATAGAAAAAAATAGAAATACGTTTGAACCAAGAATTACATATAATAAATAAAGAATATGATGCTAATTTGGAATTGAAATTAAATCCGAATTATAAAGAATTAGATAAGATGTTAAATTTGAGCAATAATCAAGAAGTTGTTGCAAATTTGATAATTGAGGATAATACTAAAGGTGAGTTTGGTGACGAACTTGAATTTAACCAATTATTATTGGATAAAGTTAACAATTTACCTGCTAAGCCCGGAATTTATCAATTCAAAAATCGTAACGAAAAAGTGATTTATGTTGGGAAAGCCATAAAATTAAAAAATAGAGTTAAATCTTACTTTTTGAATGGAAAAATATTTGATGCCAAAACAAAAGCATTACGAAAACATATCTTTGATTTAGAATATATAATTACCGACACTGAAACCGAAGCATTAATTTTGGAAAATACTTTAATCAAGAATTTAAAGCCAAAATACAATATTCTTCTAAAAGATGACAAAACTTATCCCTACATCAGAATTACAAATGAAGCTTATCCTCGAATATTTTCGACAAGAACTGTTATAAAAGATGGCTCAAAATACTTTGGACCATTTACAGATATCAGGTCAATGAATAATATTTTGACAACTCTAAGAAAAATCTTTCGTTTTAGAAGCTGTGATTTGAATATAACAACCGAATCATTAGAGCAAAAAAAACATAAAGTATGTCTTGATTTCCATATCCAAAAATGCGATGGACCTTGTGGAAGTCTTATTTCAAAACTTCAATATAATGAGTATGTCAAAAGTGCTTACCAGATAATTAATGGTAAAACCAAAGAATTAGAAAATACTTTAGAAAAATTAATGATTGCAAGTTCTGAAGAATTAAAGTTTGAAGCTGCAAATCAATACAAACAAAAATTGATGTTAATCAAAGATTATTCTTCCAAACAAAAAATCATTAGTTCTGATTTGGTTGATAGAGATGTAATCGGCTTACATATCGAAGAAGATATGTGTTGCTCTTTAATATTCAAAATCCGTGAAGGAAAATTGATAGGGAAGAGGCATTTTATTTTTAAAAATGTCTTAGAATCAGATTATGAAGAGTTAATATCAAGAACACTTCAAACCTGGTACATCGCAAAT